>JANQLI010000066.1 GCA_028280675.1 Alphaproteobacteria bacterium | reverse complement strand
CCCAGCACCCGGTCGGTGGTTTTATCAGCAAGGATTTTAACAAAACCTTCCGTTGCTAAATTCGCTTTAGCGCGGGCATTGGCGGTGAATGGGAACTTGCCGGAATTGTACGCAATGCCTGCGTCTTTAAGCTCTTCTTCGGTTTTACCGACCGAAGCGACTTCCGGCATGGTGTAAACCACACCTGGAATGACATCATAATTCACATGACCCGCTTGACCGGCGATAAGTTCTGCGACTGCACCCGCTTCGTCTTCCGCTTTATGCGCCAGCATCGGCCCGTGAGTCACGTCTCCAACCGCATAAATGCCATCTGCACTGGTTTTAAAATGTTCGGTGGGAATGAAGCCGCGATTGTCAACCTCGATGCCGACGGTTTCAAGCCCGAGATTTTCTGTATAAGGGCGGCGGCCAATCGAGACCAGCACCACATCGGCCTCCATGACTTCAGTCTCCCCACCGGCAGCCGGTTCAACTGAAACCTTGAGGCCAGACTTGGTTTTTTCAACACCGGTGACTTTAGAGCTGAGTTTAAACTGAAAGCCCTGCTTTTTGAGGATACGCTGGAAATTTTTACGCACCTCTCCATCCATGCCCGGCAAAACACCGTCCAAGAATTCCACGACCGTCACCTCGGCCCCAAGACGCCGCCAGACAGAGCCCAGTTCAAGACCGATCACACCGCCGCCAACAACCAATAAATGTTTTGGCACCTTTGGCAAGGCAAGCGCGCCGGTAGACGACACAATACTGTCTTCATCAATATCGACACCCGGAAGCGGCATCACTTCGGAGCCAGTCGCAATCACAATGTGTTTCGCATCATAACTTTTGCTGCCATCATCACCTATCACCTCAACTTTGCCAGGGCCTGCAATTTTGCCCCAGCCATTCAGATGGGTAATTTTGTTTTTCTTAAATAAAAAGGCGATGCCTTGGGTGAGTTGATCGACTGTCTTGTCTTTATGATCCATCATTTGCGGCAGATCGAGCGAGACACCTTTTGTTTGCACGCCAAGTGCGGCCATATGATTATCTGCCTCGTCATAAACTTCCGAGGCATGCAGAAGCGCTTTGGAGGGAATACAGCCCACATTCAAACAGGTGCCGCCTAACGTATCGCGTTTTTCCACACACGCCACAGTCATACCGAGCTGCGCCGCACGAATCGCGCAATTATATCCACCCGGCCCACCGCCGATGACAATCACGTCAAATGAATCAGACATTGAGAAATCCTATAAATCGAGAATGAGGCGCTCAGGCGATTCCAAACACTCTTTCATACGCACGAGGAAGGTCACGGCTTCTTTGCCATCGACAATACGGTGATCATAAGACAACGCCAAATACATCATTGGACGGATCACCATGTCACCGTTGATCACCACAGGCCGCTCTTGAATTTTATGCATGCCCAAAATACCCGATTGCGGCGCATTTAAAATCGGTGTTGACATGAGTGAACCATAAACACCGCCGTTCGATATAGTAAAGGTGCCGCCCTGCAGCTCTTCAAGTTTCAAATCGCCCGCGCGGGCCCGCACGCCAAAATCATTAATGGTTTTCTCTATACCCGCGAGACTCAACTGATCCGCATCACGCACGACCGGCACGACCAGACCTTTCTCGGTGCCGACCGCAATGCCGATGTCATAGTGATTTTTATAGATGATGTCGTCGCCTTCGATTTCCGCATTCACAGCCGGAATATCTTTCAGCGCCACAATCGCCGCCTTGGCAAAGAAACTCATAAAACCAAGCTTCACGCCATGCTTCTTTTCAAAGAGTTCTTTAAACTCTTTGCGCAGATCCATCACCGGTTTCATGTCCACCTCGTTAAAGGTGGTAAGCATGGCGGCGGGATTCTGCGCTTCCTTCAATCGCCGGGCAATGGTGCGGCGGAGACGGGTCATCTTCACCCGTTCTTCCCGCGGACCAAGATCGCGCGGGGCGGCAGGGGCGTCTACAACTGGTGTTGTTGGCTTGGCTTCTAATGCAGCCAGCGCATCGGCTTTAGTGATACGGCCGCCTTTTCCTGTACCCGCGATCACACCAGCATCTAAGTCATTTTCAGCGATGATTTTTTTCGCCGCTGGCATCACTGGTGCATCAGACGGAGAAGGAGCCGTTGGGGCAGGCGCGACATCCGCCTTGACCTCAGCTTTTGGCGCCACAACGGCGGCGCCATTCCCTTCGCCAATCGCGCCAAGCAAGGCGCCGACTTCGACAGTCTCGCCATCATTGGCGGAAATTTCCGCGAGCACGCCAGCAGTCGGTGCAGGCACTTCAACGGTCACTTTATCTGTTTCAAGCTCTACAAGCGGCTCGTCCGCGCTGACTGCATCCCCGACTTGCTTAAACCACTGCGCAATTGTGGCTTCCGTCACGGATTCCCCTAATGTCGGCACACGAATTTCCGTTGACATACACTTTCTCCGATCCTGCGCCGTTTACGACGCTTTACTGTATTTCCCAATGGTGAGCGCCTCATCCAAGAAAAGCGCAAGTTCGGCCATATGTTTACTCATCAATCCGGTTGCTGTGGATGCGGTTGCGTGACGCCCAACATAATGCGGACGACGATATTCTGCTTCAATATGGTTGAGCACCCATTCGATATTCGGCTCGATAAACAACCACGCGCCCATATTTTTTGGCTCTTCCTGACACCAGACCATTTCGGCTTGCTTGAAACGGCTCAGCTCTTTGATCAATGATTTTGCCGGGAAGGGATAGAATTGTTCAACCCGCAACAGATAGATGTCATTGATCTCCCGTTTCTCACGTTCTTCTAAAAGATCGTAATAAACCTTCCCCGAACACAGCACGACGCGTTTGATTTGCGCATCCGGCACGAGTTCAACTGTTGAGCCTGGTTTATACTGCGCATCATCCCACAACACGCGATGGAAAGAAGACCCTGGCCCCATCTCTTCCAATGTGGAAACGCACTTCTTATGGCGCAACAAGGATTTAGGTGTCATGAGGATAAGTGGTTTACGGAATTTGCGATGCAATTGCCGCCGCAGAATGTGGAAGTAGTTCGCAGGCGTCGAACAATTCGCCACTTGCATATTATCTTCCGCACAGAGTTGCAGATAACGTTCAAGGCGGGCGGACGAATGCTCTGGGCCCTGCCCTTCATAGCCATGGGGCAAAAGCATCACCAGGCCGGACATACGCAGCCATTTGCGCTCACCGCTTGAAATAAACTGGTCGATCAATACTTGCGCCCCATTGGCGAAATCACCGAATTGCGCTTCCCACAAAACAAGCGCATTCGGCTCGGCAAGTGTGTAACCGTACTCGAAACCCAGCACCGCTTCTTCCGAAAGCATCGAGTCAATCACTTCGAAATCAGCTTGCGAGTCAGAAATATGATTCAATGGAAAGTAACGTGTCTCATTGTCTTGATCGATGAGTCCGGAATGGCGCTGTGAAAAGGTCCCGCGGATACAATCTTGACCAGACAGCCGCACCGGATAGCCCTCATCAAGAAGCGTCCCAAACGCCAAGGATTCAGAAGTTGCCCAATCGATGCCTGCGCCAGTGTCGAACATCTTTTCTTTGTTAGCCATGATCCGGCTCAAGGTTTTATGGGCATTAAAATCTTCTGGGATAATCGTGAGTTTATGCCCAATCTCTTGCAAACGGTCTATGGCCACAGCCGTTTGTCCACGGCGATCTTCCCCTGACGCAATTTCAAATCCCGACCACCGCCCATCCAACCAATCGGCTTTATTTGGACGGAAAGAGTCAGCACCGACAAATTCTTCATCTAAGAATTTGTGAAAACCTTTAATTTGCGCTTGCACCTCTTCTTCAGTGAGCAACCCTTCGCGCACAAGGCGGTCAGCATACAGACGAAGCGTGGTTGGGTGTTTCTTGATGGCTTTGTACATAAGCGGCTGCGTGAACATCGGCTCATCGCCTTCGTTATGACCAAAGCGGCGATAACAAAACATGTCGATGACAACATCTTTGCGGAATTTCTGACGAAATTCAGTCGCAACCTTTGCCGCATACACCACAGCTTCCGGGTCATCGCCGTTCACATGGAAGATCGGCGCCTGCACCATCTTCGCAACATCTGATGGATAGGGGGAGGTGCGTGAATGATGTGGGCTTGTTGTAAAGCCGATTTGGTTGTTGACGATAAAGTGGATCGTCCCGCCGACACGGTGCCCTTGAATACCTGAAAGGCCCAAACATTCCGCCACAATACCCTGCCCGGCAAAAGCAGCATCTCCATGCATCAACACAGGCAAAACCGTTGTGCGTTCACGATCCCCCCCTTGGTGCTGCTTCGCACGGGCTTTGCCCATCACCACGGGATTCACCGCTTCAAGGTGAGATGGGTTCGCTGTCAGAGATAGGTGAACGTTATTGCCGTCAAATTCACGGTCCGATGAGGCGCCAAGGTGGTATTTGACGTCCCCTGACCCTTCGACTTCTTCCGGCGTCGAAGACCCGCCTTTAAATTCGTTAAAGATAATGTGATAAGGTTTCGCCATCACGGCAGAGAGCACATTCAATCGCCCCCGGTGCGGCATGCCGAGAATGATCTCTTTGACACCAAGGTTGCCGCCACGCTTGATGATTTGTTCAAGCGCCGGAAGCAGAGCTTCCCCGCCATCCAAACCAAAGCGTTTTGTGCCGGTGTATTTCACATGGAGAAATTTTTCGAAGCCTTCCCCCTCAATCAGCTTATTGAGGATGGCTTTCTTACCCTCTGGGGTGAACTGCACTTCTTTACCAACACCCTCAATGCGTTCTTGAATCCACGCTTTTTCTTCCGGCTCGGAAATGTGCATGAATTCAACACCGATGGTCGAGCAATAGGTGCGTTCGACAATGTTAAGAATGTCGCGCAACGTCGCCGTTTCAAGACCAAGCACATAATCGATAAAAATTGGCCGGTCGAGATCTGCATCGGTAAAACCATACGAGCGGTAATCAAGCTCAGAATGTTCTGTCTTTTGCGTCAGCTTGAGCGGATCGAGATTGGCATAAAGGTGGCCCCTGATCCGATAGGCGCGGATCATCATGATAGCGCGAATGGAATCGAGTGTAGCAGCACGTGTGGCCTGCGGGTCTGCAGCCGGTGATCGTTCCGCAATTTTCGTATGAATCGCATCCTGATCCGGCCAATAGGAATCGAGGACAGAGGTCATCTCGCCATTTTCAGGGATTGGCCAATCAGAGCGGGCCCAAGACGGCCCCTCAGCACTCTTGGTCACTCCTTCGCACTCGTCGTCCAACGCTGCAAAGAAGGCTTGCCATTCCGGATCAACGGAACTCGGATCCTTGACATATTTCGCATGCAGATCAGCGATAAATGGCGCGTTTGCGCCATAGAGGAAACTGGTTTGTTCAAGCGCCGCATTGGAAGGCGCTTCACTCGCTTTTTTTGACATCACTTAGAATAAGCGCTGTTCACGCTCACCCCTGCTTTTGGTCAGATTGGTCTCCCCTGCAATCTGACACATGTCCTGTTAACCAATCATTACATGGCGTTAACTCTTCAATAAGTCAACCAAAGTTGTCCCTAATGACGCAGGGGAATCAGCGACTTTGATGCCAGCGGAGCGCATGGCCTCCATTTTGTCTTCAGCGCCGCCTTTGCCGCCAGAGATAATCGCACCCGCATGCCCCATCCGGCGACCCGGAGGGG
>JANQLI010000041.1 GCA_028280675.1 Alphaproteobacteria bacterium | reverse complement strand
AAAAAGGGCTGCATCATGAGAGCCGACCTTCTCTCAAACGACTCGGTTTATCCCCTCACCCCCCCGAAGGTGAGCAATATAATGGCCATCGCATCCGGCAAAGGCGGCGTGGGCAAAACTGTCGTCTCCAGCACTCTTGCCCATGCGCTATCCTTGAAAGGTAAATCTGTCTTGCTTTTTGATGGCGACTTGGGACTTGCAAATGTAGATGTCCAATTGGGTCTCATGCCGGAACATGATTTGGGCAGTGTGATCGCAGGGCATGTTGACTTGCAACAAGCCATTTGCCGTTATGGATCGGATACGGATATTGCAACAGCACCGCCAAAGGGAAGTTTCGATATTCTCGCCGGCAAATCCGGCTCTGGCGCGCTGAACTCCCTTCGCGCCGGACAGTTGCGCAACATCACCAATGGACTCACATCCTTATCACCACATTATGATGCAATCCTCATTGACTTACCTGCAGGGATTGATGCATCTGTCACACAGCTTAGCACGCTCTGCAAAACCGTTTATGTGGTGCTGACTGATGAGCCCACATCACTGACGGATGCCTACGCGTATATTAAAGTGATCTCCCGTCATGATCCGCAAGCGGACTTCCGCGTGATTGTCAATCAAGTGACCAAGAATAGCGATGGCGAACGCGCATTTGGGTCGCTGGAGCAAGCGTGCCAAAACTTCTTAGGCAAAAGCATCGTATTTGCCGGAACAGTACGGCGCGACACAAAGGTGAAAGACGCCATACGTCATCAAATGCCGATCCTCAAACGCTCTCCCGACAGCCAAGCCGGAAGCGATCTCAGAGCTATCGCGGCTCACATCTGCGAATGGGTCTAACAGAACACTTTATCTAACCTCTTATTATTATGGATAAATCCGGCCCATCCTTATGCGGCCTTGATAAAAAGGTCACATAAGGGGGTCTTTTGTCATGGCCGGAGATGGTTTAGGATAGGCCCTTACAGCCTAGCTGTTTGGGGGCGGTTCATACCCGTGAATCGCAATGGGGACTTTACACATGTGGCGTAAGCCAGGGAGGGTGGACGATGCCAGCCGATCTCATGCAATTGATCGAGAACTCATTTAATGCGGTCAACATTCTGCAAGCACTGATTATTGCGTTTGTCGCGGCACTTTTAATGTCGCGTTACACCAGTGTCGTCTTCTTTTCCGTACTGGCCATCGTGATCGATCAATTTGTGACTATTGCGTTTGAAACAGAGACATTTTGGTCCGACAACACGTTGGGTGGAGTCTTAGAAGATCTCACTGGCAGTTTTATGGCGCTAGACGCAACCATCGTCATTTTACGCTTCATCGCCTACATGGTTCTGATCACGGTCATCTATGCGACGCGAAGTTTTTTCAAGAAAACATAGACTAGATATAACATAACGGAACAGGGTTGCCGGGCCACAATCCGGCAGCCTTTTTCCTGGTCTTTCAGACATGTGCGTTTTACAGTAACGCCACACACAAGGAGAGGCCTCATGAGCATCACGACACTTCTCACACTGCTTGTTCTTGCCGCTGTTGGCTATGCGATCTATGCCTATAACGCCCTCGTTAAAAACAAAAACCATGTGGAGGAAGGCTGGAGCGGGATCGAAACACAGCTCAAACGGCGCGCCAATTTGATTCCGAATTTGGTTGAGACCGTCAAAGGCTATGCCTCTCACGAAAAAGACACCCTGGAACAGGTCACAACTCTGCGAACAGCTGCCATGGGTGCAGGCAACGTGGAGGGTCGCGCCAAGCAAGAAGGCCTTTTAACGGCGGCCCTTGGAAAACTGTTCGCTGTCGCCGAAGCCTACCCCGATCTCAAAGCCAATGAGAATTTTATCAGCCTTCAGGATGAGCTCAGCGAGATCGAAGATCAAATCCAATTGGCGCGGCGCTATTACAACGGCACTGTGCGCAATAATAATATTATGGTGGAATCCTTCCCCAGCAATATCATCGCTAATCAGTTCGGATTTCAAAAAGCTGGCTTCTTTGAAATCGATGACCCAGGTGACCGGGCCGTGCCCGAGGTGAGCTTTTCGTGAAAGCGCACATAATGCGGGCGGTTCTGTCTTTTCTTGCCATCGCTGCCTTTTTACTCTTTAGCGTTCATACGCCTGCATGGGCGCAAGTCAGCACAACCGAACGCATCACTTCCTTTGAAAGCGACATTCGCATCAATGAAGACAGCTCCATGCGAGTCACCGAAACCATCGCGGTGACGGTGCAGGGCAACCAGATCAAACGCGGCATCTATCGGGACTTTCCAACAACCTATAGAGACCGGCGCGGCAATCGGGTGCGTGTTGGCTTCACGGTCAAAGAGGTTTTGCGTAATGGGACGCCAGAAAATTACCGGGTTGAAAATTTAAGCAATGGCCAGCGCGTGCGCATTGGCAATGCCGATGTGATACTGCCCTATGGCCCGCAGACATACACCATCACCTATGAAACCACGCGGCAACTTGGTTATTTCGACACCTTTGATGAGCTTTATTGGAATGTCACCGGCCATGACTGGGCCTTCCCCATCGATAAAGCCATTGCCAAAGTGCGCCTGCCTGCGGGCGCCACAGCGCTTGACACCGCCCTTTATACAGGTCCGCAAGGGGCGCAAGGCAAAGACGCCAATGTCTATGCGCTGGTTGCGCCGGTCACGTTTGAAACCACGCGCATGTTAAATCCTGGCGAAGGTCTAACCATTGCCGTCTCTTGGCCGAAAGGCTTTGTCACCGAACCAACGGACATGGAAAAGGCGGCAAACTATGCGTCCGATAACATTGGCAGCGCCGTCATGTTAGTGGGCA
>JANQLI010000036.1 GCA_028280675.1 Alphaproteobacteria bacterium | reverse complement strand
GCGGGGCTGGACCCATATCGGGGTCTTGCGCGCTATGATCCGCGCAGGCATTAAGCCCGACATCGTGACGGGCACGTCTATTGGCGCCCTTGTGGGCGGAGCTTACCTTACGGATAACTTGGATATTCTGGAACAGTGGGCACGTAGTCTCAATAAACGGCGTATGCTGAGCTATTTGGATCTGAATTTTGGTGGCAGTGGATTCATTAGCGGCGCAAAGTTGAACAAGTTGCTCGAAAAGTATCTTGGCGATGTCACATTTGAGGACCTCGATCAGCGTTTTATCACGGTGACCACAGAACTCGCCACAGCCCATGAAATCTGGTTACGGCATGGCAGTGTGGCGGAAGCCATACGCGCCTCCTATGCTTTGCCCGGCGTTTTCCCCCCTGTGAATATCGAGGGCCGATGGTTGATAGACGGCGCCTTGGTGAATCCCGTGCCGGTTTCCGTTTGCCGTGCTTTCGGTGCGCGTGTGGTCATCGCCATCAATCTCCATGCAGATCCATTTGGTATGCACAATCTTCAAGAAGGTCAGCGCTTAGAAGAAGAAAATGGCGATGATAAGAAATCGAAGAGTATCGCTGATATTCTCTCGAACCCCCAACAGGCGCTCATGAAACAGCTCTTTGGAATGGGTCCGAAAGCCCCTGGTGTTGGCACTGTGATGCTTGGGTCCCTCAACATTGTTATGGACCGGCTGAGCCGTTCACGGCTTGCTGGCGATCCACCGGATGTGAACATCAACCCGCGGATCGGCCATTTCAGCTTGCTTGATTTTGATCGCGCCGATGAAATGATTGCGATAGGTGAAGCTGCTTTTGAAGCCCACCTCCCGCAGATCAAGGAAGCCCTCGCGATTCTCACATAAGAGCGTTACGCCCATAATGTGCGTATATAGTCCAGCAGTCGCGTTTCAGGAGTCCACTCAGGATAAGCCGTTATGACCGCAGGTGGATATTTGTAAGAAATCTTATAAGTCATCAATGGCGGCCACAGATCGTCATAGGTAAATCCTTCAAGAAGCTTCAATCGCCCTCCTTTAACCTGGATATGAAACCCCGCGCCGATAGCGCCATTCAGATCGGCCGTGACGTCTGCGAGAAAAAACAGCGCATTGGCTTGCGCCAACTCCGCATCTTGCGGCACCGCAAAGTCGGTGACAAAACCCACACCGGAAAACATCCGCTTTTTAATTGTAGCTTGCGCAAACTGCGCGCGTAATGTTTTCAGCACTGGATCATCGCCCGCCAGCAACATCTCCATGACGGCATTCTCCAAAGCTATATGCGTGTCATCCACACTCATACCTACGCAACCTTCCTCTCCATTCTCCACAGGTGACTGAGATGTATAAGGGTTCAGCGCATAGGGTCAATGTTTTGTCGATATCGGATGTTCCCCCTGAATTCGTGAAACAGTTCACCGCGTTAGCTTCTTGTTAATCATGTTACTTAACCTGACTTTAGGCGGCTTCGGCGACACTGCGGGCTCGGGGAAAGGTCACACATGATTTCAGGCACCACATCCGCTCTCGCGCTCTATCACAGCTTGGAGGATATTATTCCAAAGCGTGAGGCTGTTATGGCTAAAAACCCCACCATCAAAAAGGACATGGACTATTTCAAGCGTGCGGTCAAAGAGGTGAAAGACCCCGAAGACCTCTTTAAAGACTATCGCCTGCTCAAAATCGTTTTAAGTGCATACGGCTTAGAGAGTGAAATCAACAAGATTGCGCTCGTCAAAAAAACCTTGATGAGCGATCCAGATGACATCAACTCACTCGTCAACAAAATGAAGGACAGCCGCTACCGCGACATGCACAAGGACCTTCGGCTTGACTTAGGTCTGACACATCTCAATCTGAACGCCACTGCGATTGACCTAGAGAAAAACCTTATCAGTGTTTCCGTCGAAAAAGAGCTGGACGCGCAAGCTCCTGGCATTCGGCGCGCCATCAACTTTAAAAAAGTCGCGGACAAAGGCGACATCGATACAGCATACGATCTTCTTGGCAATGCCAATCTGCGCGATGTGGCCTTAAAGGCGCGCGGCATTCCGATCGAACTCGTCCGCGCAGATATTGACACACAGGGCCGTACGCTCGAAAAACATTTTGATTTTGATTTGTTTGATGACGATCCGGATTATGTCGATAAAATCATCCAACAATATCTGGTGAATATCGATATTGAAAACGCACAGAGCGCGAATAACACAGCCTCATTCGCCAGTATGCTGCTCGGCGCCACGGACGGTTTTGGTCTTAATATTGAAGCAAATCTACTTGTCTAAAGTGAACAATTATCCGGTCGCGATATATTCGCGAAGGGCTTCTGCCTCTTTTTCAGTTTCGGCAATACGCCATTTCACAACATCGCCAATGGAGATGATGCCCGACAGCCGCCCTCCTTCTACGACGGGAATATGACGAATACGGCGGTCCGTCATCATTGTCATCAGATCATCAATTGTGTCATGCAACTGACACGTCACCACATTCGGTGTCATAAAAGCACTCACCGATTGATGTAACGCACCTCCGCCCTCTTTCGCGATAGCATAAATAATATCACGTTCCGATAACACACCACACACATGGCCCGCGTCATCGATCACGACAGTTGCGCCAATTTTCTTCTCACGGATGATCGCCGCGACATCCATTAATTGCTGTCCCTTTTCGACAGTGATCACCCCAGTGCCCTTTGTTTTTAGGATACCTTCAACATTCATACACAATCTCCTTTCATATGATGGGTGCGGATGAGAACGTCACCCATTTTCTGAACGACGGTGTTTAAAAACTCCCGTCTAAGGATGAGCGATAACGCTTGGCGCGCATCTTGCTCCAATCCCTCTCAAGCCTGACTTCTCGCATAAAACAGAGAAGCAGGAGGTATATGGCAAGGATGCCTGCTTGTAACGGTTTGTGCAAGGATTATCGGGGGTTAAGGTAACCAAAACTCTCACAAATCTGCCACATTTCGAACATAGGTGCCCGTCATATTAACCATAAAAGGGAGCCATATACAGAGTTCGATGCGCAATCCTCTCTACATACGGCAACTGAAAAGAGACCTAGAAAACTGGGTCAAAGAGGGACTTCTTTCTCCGGCTGACGCAGAAGCGATGTTGGAGTCTGCCGGCATGGGCGGTCCCGCACGCAGCCTCTCCGCTATCCTTGCCTTGATGGGAACGATCATGTTGGGTCTTGCTGCAATTTCATATGTTGCAGCAAATTTTTGGGCGATTCCTCGCCCCGCTCTTCTCACGCTCATCATTAGTGTGATGTGGCTCGCCTATGTCGGCGGGGCTTATCTTATTCATCAGTCGAAGGAAGGGTTTGGCCAAGCAGCCGTTTTGCTTGGCGCCATTCTCTTCGGCACGAATATCATGCTCATCGCTCAGATGTATCACATCAGCGCGCACTATCCGAATGGGGTGATGGCGTGGGCATTAGGCGCGCTGCTTGTGGCGATCCTGATACCCTCACGTGGCGCGCTTGGTTTAGCATATGGTCTTGCCCTGATTTGGACATCCCTTGAAAGTTTTGACTTTGGCGTGACATTTCATTGGCCATTTCTGTGGTTTTGGGCCGCCGCATTCACCCTCAGCCATATTTTAAATTGGCGGGCTGGTTTTCACATAGGGTTTTTATCCCTGGTTTATTGGCTCGCGATTAATGCATCGGAACTTGCTGACGTGTATGCCTGGACCGACTTTGATATTGTTATTCTTTTCACACTCTTCTGGCTTCTCATTTGGGTCAAAGGATGTTTCGCAAGTTCTCTGGGCTATCCTTTCGGTCAAGCTCTCGCACGCTATGGCATCTTCTTCTTCCTTATCACGTTTTACATTATGCATGTTGCGATTATGGGCGACACATCACTGGCCATTGATGCAAAAACACCTGTTTATATTATGACCGGATTGATCGCGATTTTCGTCTTGCTCAATGCCATGCGAAAATCCTACGGCATTCTGGACGTCATCGCGCATATTGGCATTTTTGGCGCTCTCTTCGCCTTCCCGAGCGCGGCTGGTGTAGATAGCTTTGTCACGCAATGGGCCTATAGTGCAATCTATATCGCAATCACGATTTGGTTGCTTGCCCTTGGCGCCCGCTATAACGAAACCTTCATCATCAACTGCGCCTTAATCGCCTTCGGCTTTGAACTGATGTATATCTATTTCGAAGCATTCGACAGCCTGCTGAATCAATCCATGTTCTTCGCCATTGGCGGTGTCTTATTGGTGGGACTTGGGTTTGCCCTTGAAACGATCCGCCGCCGTTTCCGTCAGGACGCAGATGATGACGACAGCAAAGACTTTGCTGAAGGAGGGATCGAATGATTTTTGTGCGAATCCTGCTCATTCTTTTGCTGCAAACCGGCGTGCTGTTTTCAATGGTTTATAATCGCGCCGAAATCCTGGAACACGGCAAGACAGTGATTTTAAGAACGGAGCCGGTCGATCCCCGCTCTCTTTTCAGGGGATATTATGTTGATCTCAATTACGAAATTTCGCGTCTTGAACTCGCAGATTTAGAAGGCGACCAGCAGTTTGACCGCTGGGATACCGTATTTATCACATTAGAACAGCGTGACACGTTTTGGGCTGCAACAGGTGTTTATAAAGAAATGCCAACAATCATTGGCAATCAAGTCGTGATCAAGGGTGTCACAGATTATGTTATGCGCGACTATATCGAAGATTGCATACCCGATGCAGTCACCTCCTGCACGGATGATCCTGTCATCACCAGCCTTAGCGTGGAATATGGCATTGAAAGTTACTTCATTCCCGAAGGCGATGGCGCCTCAATAGAAGAGGCCATTCGCGAAGAGGACGACCGTGTTTCCATTAAAGTTGCCGTCAACGAGGATGGACGCGCCGTTATCAAAGGATTGCTGATGGACGGTCAATTACTTTACGAAGAACCACCCTACTAAGGCATTTATGTCCCATATTATGACAAACAATACGCCAGTTAGTCATCCACCTCATTCATAGTGTAAACATAAGCTTACACTTCATATATGGCCTATTTGATAATTACTGCACAAGATCAGCGGCAATTGTGCAATAGGCGCATCCTTTCCCCGCCAAGATTGTGCACTGCACAATCATTTCTCCAAACAGATGCAAATCACACAAAAACCAGTCCCTGAGAATGGTGGCACAGAACCTGCTCTTTTCTTTACATAAAACGTGAGAAGCCCGAAGACGGTTTCTGCGCAAGGAAACTGTTGTTGATTTAAGTTTTTGGGGTTTCGGTAATGCATAGTCCACACACGCAGGCATTATTTTATTATTGGCTTGGCTTGCGGCAAAATCGTAATGCGCCTCTGCGTACCGATATTGAGCCACGCCAAATCAAAAGCCTGCTCCCCAATACATTTATCCTTGAACATATTGATGATGCGCATGTGGTTTTTCGTCTTGCAGGCACGTCTTTTTGCGATCGGTATGGACGTGAGTTCCGCTCCCATAACTTTCTCTCTTTGTGGCGCGGCAAAGACAAAAGATTGATGAGTCACATTCTTAATCAATCTTTGGAAAATGCAGCACCAGCATATATCCTTTATCGCAGCGAAACCATCGCCAGAAAAGCCATAGACAGTGAGATTCTCTTGCTACCGATGAAAGATAGCAAAAACACGCTCAATCGTGTTCTAGGGTGCGCGCATATCATCAGCAATGAGGACGCCCTGAAGACACGGAAAATTGTTCATCAATGGATAACATCTTACGAATTTTTAAGCTCGCCAACGTGGGAAACGACACAAAATGCTGGCGCCCCAAGACCTGCGCGAGTTGATAAACCGACGTTACGCATCATTTCAAATTCGACACAAGGTTAATGAAACCTTACGTCAATACGCGAGAAACGTGCAGAAGCAACACTCTATTCATCATTAAAGACTAGTGTGGGCACAAATAACTATCTTGGATATGTGTCACCATGACTAGTCAACCACAACGATCGACTCACGTCGCTGACGGTCATCTTAATCATGCATCAGATGACGTCCCGATTTGGCGAGAACAACGGCGCTACAAACGCATCACGCTGGATGTCGGCGTGCGCTTTATGCTGCCAGATCAAACGGAATATGTAGGCCGCCTCGAAAATATTTCGGTCGGCGGCCTTGCCATCAAAGCAGAAATACAGCCTGCTCTTGATGAAACGATCATCTTCTATATCGATGATTTGGGCCGGTTTGAAGGTCATGTCGTGCGCCATATAGATGGTGGTTTTGCGACAGAATTCGCCATTTCTGAGATGAAACGCGAGAAAACCGCAACCACGTTGACCTGGCTGCTGAACAGAGATGTTGTCGATGACAATAACGCGCGCCGTTATCCGCGCTCCTTGCTGATGAAGAAGGCGGTCCTAAAACGCGATGACGGTCGCGAAGAAGAATGCGAAATCATTGATATGTCACTTGGAGGCGCCCTATTACGCGTTCAGACGGTGCCGCCCATCGGGGACATTATAAATATTGGAAAAATGGAAGGGCGCATCATACGTCATTCACAGGAAGGGATCGGGATCGAATTCTTAAATGTGAGCCTTCCCAAACGGCAGATCACAAAGGACCTATTTTCCAAATAGCGGCATACGTTAACCAAACCTTACCACGTATGAATGAAGACCTGCTGCGTGGTCAAAAGTATTGACCTATTAAGTTTTCGGAAAATTTTATCCATTATATTTCTGAGGAGTTTTGTTCATATTGCGTTAAATAGAAAGTTTAAGCCTTGAGCAACACCGCAAAAAAACAAGAACCCGCACAATCTGTCTCATGGCAGGTGAAAATCGGGCCTTCGATTTATGGACCTTATTTTAAGGAAAAGATGAGCACGCTCATCTCACAAGGGTTGCTGTCTCCCCATTCCAAAGTTTTACGCACAGGATCTGACGTATGGCATAACATCTCGCAGGATGAAGATTTGCGCCTGCTTCTCGCAGTAGATGCGTCTCAAAAGCAGAATGGTGAAACTAGCAACAGCGATGAGGAAGCCGCGCCGGAATTAGCAGGTTCTAATTTCGCCCTTTTTGTGGAGTTTCAATCAGACTCTAGAAGTAAGCTTCACGATGCAATTCGCCAATTGGGGCCGGCAAAAGAGATGGCCAACAACTTCTGGGTTTTGAATTGTGCGCTGAGCGCTGGCGCTGTGCGTAACGCCCTCGTGCCTTATTTAGGCAATGGTGACACGTTGTTCGTTATTGACGCCTCGCATAACAAAACCGCTTGGTTTAACTTTGGCCCCGAAGCAGATGCAAAAATTCGTCAAGTTTGGGTGAAGGATTAATCTTTCAGGTCTCTGCGAAATCGCTCTGCGTTTTTCACATACACGTCTGCACTCGCACTTAGCATCAGAATTTCATCTTCTGTAAGCTCACGCACGATTTTACCAGGCGAGCCTAGAACCATCGATCCATTGGGAATCGTTTTGCCTTGCGGAATGAAGGTATTCGCACCAATTAAACAATTCTGACCGATCACCACGTCGTTCAATATCACGCTCCCGATCCCGATCAAGGAATTGTCGCCAATTGTGCAGCCATGCAACATGACCATATGACCCACGGTGACATTTTCCCCAATCGTCAAAGGGGACCCCATATCGGTATGCAAAACAGAGCCATCCTGAATGTTTGAGCGTGCACCAACGTGAATAAGCTCATTATCCCCGCGCAGCACAGACTGAAACCAAACACTGGACTGACGGTCTAACTGGACATTCCCCATCACCATGGCGCTCGGCGCCACCCAGGCAGTTCCATCATCTGCCAGCATCGGGGTGACATCTCCCAAAGTCATAATCGCCATATGTCATTGATCCTTTTCACGCAAACGCTGCCCTTATGGACGATATACCTTGCGCTTGTCGAGACAGATCATTCGCGGAAGTGAGGGGTAGATATTAAAAAGGCGCGGCCAAAACCGCGCCTTTTTCCTCTGACGGTTTAGGGGGAGAGAGGGGAGGAGGAAAACCGCCAGAAAAATCTTTTATGTGTGTTGCGTTGCAACAAGCCTTATGTAGCCCTTACGCAGGATTCACACAATTGACGGTTTCTCAGGTGAGGTATGCACCAAGCGCATAGCAACAAGGTTATCGCGCCATCCCCTTGGGCGAGGCGGATTCGTACGGAGAAATTGCATGCGGCGCTGGCAAAGTGGACAGCAGCAGCGTTCTTTGCACCCATTGTGGGAAGGCTTTGATTTCAGCAATACGGCGCTTGTGGGCATCGGCACGCAAAATCCGCGCCCGGTCGGGGTGGGCGTCGAGACAGATCAACGCTTGCTTCGAGACGCGCATTTCAGCCATTCCTTACCTTTAGATTTTGACTTTACCACCTCCTCTAATGCTTTGGACCTAAAGGGTTAATAGATTTCGGCTATATTGTTCGCTGTGACACAAACCGCAGCCCCCATCTAGGCAGAAATCCAGGGAATCAGTAGGATTACGCGCACATATTTGAGAAACGCAAAATTTGTGCTTAGAGGTCTTGTTGAGAAACGAAAAACATGCTGCCATGGACATGCGGTAAATGAGTAGAAAGCGTAAACAGACCATGGTTTCCGAAGATTTTGGGCTTGAGGCCAAACAAGATTCCAGCTTGACCCTGCCCCTGACGATTATTGGCGTCACTCTTTTGTTATGTTTTGGGTTTGTCTATTACTATTTCGGGCCCACAATTAGCGAGTTACGCGGCAATACCCCTGATCCATCGGCCAGCAGTGAAACAATCCCGATGACCATCGGTGATGTGGACTTTCTGATTCCGACCAATTACACGCTGTTGCCGAAAGACCGCCGCGCCGGTCAGCGGGATGAAGTCGCCCTCTATGCGCTTTTGCCGGAATTTGCACCTTACTCCATGGATAACGCCGACGTGTTCGATAATAACGAACCGGATTCTCCTGTGCTTTATTTTGAGATCAGCGCTTTTATGTCTGCCCTCGAAGAGGAAGAGCGCTTGGAAAAAGTGTATCTTGAGACAGTCATGGACCGCGAAGGCCGCCAAGGCCCTTATGGCTTTAAGGTTTATGAGTTCGTCGAAAATTCAGGCTATAAAGATGAAGATCTCTTTGTCGCAAGAAACGACGATGGATCGCCAATTGTTATCCGCTGCTATCGGCAAACAGAGATTATCCCAAGTCCGCACTGCCGACGGGACTTCCGCATTAGCGACTCACTTGCCTTAAGTTACCGCTATAAGCGTCCATGGCTTGCGCAATGGAAAGCAATTGATCAAAACCTCACAGCCCTCGCACTCAGCATGCGCACAACAGATGTCCCCTTACGGGGGACCGTTCTCCCGACAGAAAAGCCTTAGAGGTCTTCAAGGTCGAAATCGAGGATAGCCATGTTAAAGGCGTAAGACGGATCTGCGCTGTCGTCCGTCGCAAAGATCACGCCGAGAAATTCCTCTCCCATATAGACCTCAACCGAGTCATCTTTATTCGGGCGTTTTCTGATTTCAATCGTATCGACGCGAAATGTCTTGCGGAGAAAGTCTTGATCGAATCCGGGAACCGGCATCTCTAAGTCGTAAGAGACATCTTCATCTTCATCGTCTTTGGTCAGAAGGCCAATCGGCTTTTCGCCAATATAAACGACAACCGGTCCATCCGCATTTGCACCGCGTTTGAGCTTGATCTCCTCCAATTGAAACATTTTCCGGAGGTAATCTTCGACTTGAAGGATTTCTGTGCTTTCCACGTCTAAACTCCTGCGGGTTTCCCCTGATCCCCTTGGCTGCATGACCAATGTCGTTCTAGCGGGCTGGGGGGAAGAGTCAACCTTTCTATAGACTTGTCATGGCGTAGACAGACGCGTATGGCTAAAGACTTGGGAAGATCAACGTCATAAGAAGGAGGGCGGCCGTGTCTGCCTCAGAAAAACGCACCGCAATCGTGAATCCAACTGTCGCAGAACCCGCATTCGGCGACGAGCTTGCCATCACGCACCCCTCTTCTGACACCCTTGACCTTCTCCGCCAACGACGCTCGACAGTGGCGAAAAATATGCGCGATCCTGGTCCAACAGAGGATGAGCTGCGCATTTTATTATCAGCGGGTATCCGCGTGCCCGATCATGGCAAACTTGCCCCTTGGCGTTTTTTAATTTTCCGAGGAGATAAGCGCGGTGTCTTTGGACAAAAGCTTGAAGCCATTTTCTTACACGACAATCCAAACGCCTCGGCAGTGCGCAGTGTCATGGAGCGCAACCGCTTCAATCGCGCGCCCGTGGTTGTCGCAGTGATTTCATCAATAACGCCTGATCATAAAATTCCTGTCTGGGAACAAGAATTATCCGTTGGCGCGGTATGCCAAAATATCTTGATTGCCTGTAATGCGATGGGCTTTGCAGCACAATGGCTGACCGAATGGTATGCTTATGATCAGCGCGTGAACGCTCTCCTAGGCCTCAGTGAGACGGAGCGCGTTGCTGGCTTTATCTATATGGGCAGCGCAGACGCAAAACCGATAGAACGCAAACGCCCGAACTTAGAGGCATTGATGCAAGACTGGTCAGAGACTTAACCCCGCCCTCGATAAGGCGGCACGCCCTGGTCCGGCAGCCAGACACCTTGAATCGGCTCTCCCGTTTGAAAAAACACGTCAATCGGGATGCCGCCCCGAGGATACCAATACCCGCCGATACGCAGCCATTTCGGTTGCAACACCTCAACAAGCTTCTTGCCAATCATTGTCGTGCACGCTTCATGAAAGGCGCCATGGTTGCGAAATGAGCCAAGATAGAGCTTTAACGATTTACTCTCAACAATGTGTTCACTAGGCACATAGTCAATGACAAGATGGGCAAAATCCGGTTGACCCGTGACCGGACAAATGGATGTGAATTCCGGACAAGTAAAGCGAATGAGATAATCGAGATCTGTTGTAGGGTTCGGAACAGCATCGAGAATGGCCCCCTCCGGAGAAGATGGCGCCTCCGATTGCTGACCCAGTTGTGTGAGATGTTCGTCAACCATGGCTCTATTCCTTCAAGCTGCCTTCTCCTAGCACAAACACCACACCTGCCCAATACAGGAATCACTCGTCATCGAACAACGATCCTTGAGAGGGCTTTGGCGGTAGAGGAGAGTCTCCCTGCACCGGCTTGATTAAATCTGCATCGTCATTGACTACCGCATTCACACGGGTGCTGACCGGTGTCGCCATCAACACATCCTCCTTTGCAGGTATCAGAAGCTTTTCCAAAAGCCGCGGTTCAGAGCTGGAATCAAGCCAAGTATCATAGTCGTCAGGGGACAGGATCACCGGCATGCGATGATGAAGTGGCTTCAGCGTTGCATTCGCAGAGGTGGTTAAAATCGCCATGCAATCGATCTCAGTCCCATCAGACCCCATCCAATCTTCCCAGATCCCTGCCATCGCAAAAGGCGCCCCCGACCTTTGCGTGATATGGAAGGGCTGTTTCGGACCTTGGTCGCGCTTTTGCCATTCATAAAACCCATCCGCAGGCACCAAACAACGCCGATGACGATAGGCCCCACGAAACGACGCTTTCACATTCACTGTTTCGGATCGCGCATTGATCAAGGGTTTAAAGTCGGGACCTTTGGCCCATTGCGGCGTCAATCCCCAGCGCACAAATGCGAGCACCCGCACCCCTGTATCCAAGCGCACCACTGGCACCGCGTGGCTTGGCGCGACGTTATAACTCGGCGCAAGATTCGGCAAGGAATCCTCGAACTCAAAGTAAAGGCGAAGATCATCTATAGGAGACGAAAGAGAATAGCGACCACACATCTGACATTCTTTTCAAGGGGTGGTGGTATTTGTCAAGATGGTGATCGCTACTCAGGGATCTGGCGCGAGGGATGGGGCTTTCTTCAACCAGATCCTAAAGGAGGGATTTCTAATGTAAGAGAGTACCTTGCTCTCTTCTCTTATATGCCACAGGATGACCTATTGGCCGTTCACTTGCGAGTCACGCCTCTGTGAGAAAGATCACATTCGGGTGATAAGGAGGGCGCACATGTCACGTGATTATCCCAATAGACCTTTTGTTGGTGTGGGCATTGTTGTGTGGAAAGAGGATCATGTTCTCTTGATTAAGCGCGGCAAAGCCCCGCGCAACGGTGAATGGAGTTTGCCCGGCGGGGCGCAACATCTTGGCGAGACGGTGCAGGACGCAGCGCTTCGCGAAGTGATGGAGGAAACAGGCCTGACCATTAAGATTGCAGGCTTGATTGATGTCGTTGACGCCATTCGCCATGATGAGAATGGAGACGTGCTGCACCACTATACCTTAGTCGATTACGCCGCCACATGGGTGTCCGGCGAAGCGCATGCCGGAGATGATGCGATCGATGTGAAATGGGTTCCCATGAATGAAATCGAAGACTATCTCGAATGGGATGAAACCATCCGGATCATTCATCAAAGCGCCTTCCTTGTGGGGCATACAAACCCCCACAATTAGGTCGTCACCTCATAGAATATACGGTGTGCTTTTTTCTTGCCGATAAATTTCGACATCATGCCTTGCGCTTTATCTTGCGTGCGGATGTCATCGCGAAATTTGTCATGAAAATCAGCAATACGCTTGAGACGATCCGGGTCGGTCACTTTTTCGCATTCCGCAAGAAGCGGCAGATAAAAATCAAGCACATCGAAACTTGCGTTCGTCAAATCTTCCAATCGGCCCTTCTCGAAAAGGCCATAGACCGTATCTTTTTGCTGATATTTTTTCATCCATTCGGGATAACGATCCATCACCTCAAATGGAGGATACTTATTCATAATACCCGAAATGGGATCGACCCATTTTGCAAGATAGTCTGCATCGTCAAACGGACAATTGACATTGAAGTGGCAGATGACTTTGCGTTTTGAGATAAAGAAGAAAAACAAAAAAATCGGCGCATCATAGTGCTGATCGGGATAGACGATCATATTCAACGTTTCGATGGGTGGAAGATTCACATCAAACCGCAAGGCATGCACCTTGGTGATCCGTTCATTGGTCCAGTTGAAACATTTGACGCGCAATATCTTGAGGAATGAATCTGCCGCTGAAAGTTCTGGGTCAAGGACGACCTCTTTTAAAGGCAGGTGGTTCTCAATGCGCGCGATCACCTCTCCCATACGTTCATCTTGGTTCATAAATCTCCCCTCTCTCTATGATGTGCTTAGCCCGGCGTGCCAGATGGCGCGAGCGCCTCTTGCTTGCGCGGCGGTGTATAAATTTCCGGAATATCCGATCCCTCTGGCAGAGACTCTACATAAATGGACTGACTTGGGAACGCAAAGCCTGTTCCCGCTCCTTCAACAATATCTTTGATCGTATAGGTCAGGTCTTCCTTAATGCGCAGCCACTCCCCCCAATTCGTAGTTTTGGTGAAGCAATAAAGCATAATATCAATCGACGAGTCACTAAAGCGATCAATACGCACAAAAGTAGAGACTTCCGGCGGATGGGCAAAATCTTGATTGCCGAGCACATAAGCTTCAATCCCATCACGAATTTGCCGCAACTGATCTACGCTGGCGCGATAATCGATTCCAATCATCCAGTAGATCCGGCGATGAGTCATGGCGGTAAAATTCGTCACAGCGGAGTCAGAGAGTTTTGCATTCGGTACAAAGACCGGCGCTTTGTCGAAACGACGCACCGTGGTCGAGCGAAAGTTGATATTCTCGACCGTCCCTTCGACCACACCATCGACCAGAATCCAATCCCCTCTCTCAAAGCGGTGCTCAAGAATAATCAACAGACCCGCAATCAAATTCTTGAAGAGATCTTGAGCGCCAAGCGCCACAGCCACCCCAAAAAGCCCAAGGCCTGCGAGAAGAGGTCCGACTTGAATGCCCCAAAGCTCTAAGATGGTCGCCGCCCCCAAAAAAACGAAGAGGCTCTTGACCCCTTTGACCGTCCAATCGAGAAGAGCCTCAGTGAAATACTTTTCCATTTTTTGCAGGACACGGCCCACAGGTGTCACGGCGCGAAAAAGCGCCCAGAAAATCGCAAATGCAATAAAGGACTGGATCAGATTATTCGCACCCTGCAGATAAACGCCCTCAAGGTTCAGATAATCGAGCGCAAGGAAGAGCCCTAAAATCACAGGCAAGAATGAAAGCGGGTCTCGGATCGCCTCAAGAACTTCATCATCCCAAGGATTATCCGTCTTATCGACGAAACGGTGCAGATAATGAAGAACGGTGCGGGAAAACAGGCTGCGGAGAATCCAGAAGATGAGGAATATCCCGAGAGCCGTGAGAATTTGTCCAACATTGAGCCCAAAAGCCGATGTTTCCCAGACCTCAATCACCAGAGTCCATAATTCATTAAAATCCACGTTTACGTTTCCTTAATTAAATCTTTGCCGCATTTGTCTCGTAGAACTGTCATATATCTGCGCTATGCGTACGCCCTTCTCAGTAGACGCGTTTTTCACCGAATCCATACACGAATCTTTGCTCGAATTATTAACCAAAGATCGTGTATAGTCGCAATAAGGCCTTATTTTTGGGGGATCGTCTACTGACCAGTGAGGCGATTTAGGGGTTATGAGAACGTTTCTGAGTATAGCCGTATTGGCTCTGGTTGTGGTGAGCTTTGCCTATCTTGGCAAGGAAAACACCGAAACTCCGCCGAAATCCGGCCAATATGACCGCTATTTCGAAACCCCATCCGCGGCCGTCGCTCTTGTCACCAAGCTTCTGCGCGAGGAAGATTGGAAAACGCTCTCCACCTATTACGATCTAACAAAGTCACCGCTTGATCGCAGTTCCTTAGAAGACGCCAATTTTTTCCTCGAATCCGAAAAACCTGAAGTCGTCCACCCGGCTGGCTTTTGGAGGTACAAACAGCCCTTTGCCCCTGGGTTTGAATTTGAGTCGTCTCGCATTATCGGCAATGACATCATTGAAGTGACTGTGGTTGTGGAAATCGATCAGGGAGACGGCACCGTACAACGGGGCCTCGACACCTTCCGTCTCAAAGCGCACCCGGAAGGTTATCAACTTCTGCCTGAAGACGGCTAATGCGTTAGCGTTAGTTAAGTTGAGTGAAAATGAAAATCGCGGAGCTCCATGTTGGAAACTCCGCGATTTCTTTTTGTGCCAAGTTATTTGCGTTTATGTCAGCGGTGAAAGCTGAATTTCGACACGGCGATTCAGTTGACGTCCTTGGGCTGTGCCATTATCCGCAATCGGACGGCTTTCGCCATATCCCTGAACAATCAAACGTTGTGACATGACTTGTTCGCTGATGAGGTATTGAGACACGCTGCCTGCACGCTGCTGTGACAGTTGCATGTTATACGAATCCGACCCCGTGCTATCGGTGTGACCATCCACATTCACATATGTTTTTTCGAATTCGTTGAGCACTAAAGCCACATCGCTCAAGACATTATAAAAGTTTGCATTGATGTCTGCGGAATCGGTTGCAAAGGTGACATTACCAGGCATATTGAGAATGATATTATTGCCTGCACGTGTGACGCTCACGCCCGTCCCATCAAGCCGCTCACGTAATTTCTTTTCCTGCTGGTCCATGTAAAAACCAACACCGCCACCGGCGAGAGCACCAATACCCGCTCCGATCATAGCGTTTCGCGCAGCTTGTTTTCCGCTGGATGTATTTGTCAACGCGCCAAGCACCGCACCTGCGAGGGCGCCAATGGCGGCGCCTTTTGTGGTGTTCGATGTTTTTTGTTCACGTGTATAAGGATCATTCGTTGTGCAACCAGCAAGGATCACCGATGCACTAAATAAGACGACCATTAGCTTCTTCATACCGTACCAAACTTCCTCTCTGAAATGCCCGAAATGCCGGGGCTTTGTTGGTTGTCCCGCTTCAACCAAAACCGATAAAATTGTCATAAAGATCTATGTGTTAGAGCCTTAAAACTATAGCCTGCTCAGGGTTTCCCTGCAATGCGGCGGATTGATGGCC
>JANQLI010000001.1 GCA_028280675.1 Alphaproteobacteria bacterium | reverse complement strand
GGCGCGTCGTATTCTTCAAGACAATATTGCAGGCGAACGCGGTGAGGCGTTAATTGAAAGCAGCTTGACGGAAGTTAAGTCAAAGCTTCACTAAGCTATCAAAAAATTGTATTGGTCTCAAAGGTGAGGTTTACCCCTCGCCTTTTTGTTAGCGCCGCCCAGCCGCATGCGCATGGATGCATTTCACCAGATCTGCAGCGTGTGTCGTCGGTGAAAAATGTCTCGCCCCTTCGATAAGAGCATAATCTGCGTCGGGCAGAAGGTGCACGAGGTTTGCGCATATCTGTTGCATGGCATGCGCTGATTGATCACCGCAGATCACGCGCGTGGGCACATCAAGAGCATGATACGCCTCGCGCTCCGTTGTGTCCGTAAACGCTGCGGCCCATTCACGCAAGTTTTGTGGGATCATCGTTTCAGCAGCCTGGTAAAACTTTTCAGGAAATGAGGCATAAGATCCTTGCCCACCCCAATAGTCAATCACATGACGTGCAGCATGCTGTTCGCCAGACTCCACATGCGCCTTATAGACTTTGAACATATCTTCAATATCGTGGCGCACATGCTGTTGCTCCATTAAATCAAGAGCGATGACCGTTGTGGGTTCGATCACTGTGAGGCTTCTTAAGTGGTCAGAGAGATGGAGCGCGGCATTGAGGCACACTGCGCCGCCCGCTGAATGTCCAACCAAATGAATGGGGTTACCGATATATTCCAGAAGTGCTTGAAGAGCATATCGGCCGTTCAAAAACGCATCGACATCAGGAGATGATGTCGAATGCCCATAACCCGGCATATTCAACGCATAGACCCGGTAATGATCTTCCAAGCCGAGCCGCACCTGTTTCCAGGAATGAGCCGTGGCAAACGATCCATGCACTAAAACAAGCGGCGGCCCTTCTCCGTGTTCAAGATATTCAAGCTCACCGCCCGCATAGGCAAGGGTCGCCATTTTTGCTACTACTCCGCCGCCTGCAGGGGCGATATGTCATCAGACTTTGGGGGCAGCCACCTCAAGACCGGGTTACGCGCAGCTTGAGTCTCATCTAAACGGCGCCGCGGTGTGTATTGCGGGGCTTGCGTGAATCGGTCTGATTGGCCGTCTTTTGCCTCTAAGGCCAAGGACCGCATCACCTGACAGAAGCGATCCAATGTTTCTTTGGACTCTGTTTCTGTCGGTTCAATCAACATCGCGCCATGCACCACAAGCGGGAAATACACTGTCATCGGATGATAGCCTTCATCAATCATCGCTTTGGCAAAATCGAGAGTGGTGATGCCGGTATCTTTCAGAAACGCATCATCGAAAAGGCATTCATGCATACAACGATCGCCGAAAGGCGCTGAGAACAGGTCCTTTAACTTGGCAAGAACATAATTCGCATTGAGGACCGCATCTTCCGCCACCTGCCGCAAGCCATCAGCCCCGTGACTCATGGCATATGTCAGCGCGCGGGTGAACATTCCCATCTGGCCATAGAACGCTGTCATGCGGCCAAGTGGAGACACATCTGATTGTTCTTCGGTTTCGATAACGTGATAGCCGTCGCCTTCATTCACAATGTAGGGCACAGGTGCATAAGGCGCGAGCGCCGCAGAGAGCACAACAGGCCCCGCGCCCGGACCACCGCCACCATGGGGCGTCGAGAAGGTTTTGTGCAAATTGATATGCATCGCGTCGATACCAAGGTCTCCTGGACGCACCTTGCCCATGATGGCGTTGAAATTCGCCCCATCGCAATAGAGATACGCCCCTGCCGCATGAACCGCATCGGCAACAGCAACAATGTCACGCTCAAACAATCCACAAGTGTTTGGGTTCGTGAGCATGACAGCGGCAACCTCGTCATTGAGCTGCGCTTTCAGCTCATCCAAATGAATGAGGCCGTCATCTGCCGCAGGAATCGTTTTAATGGCATATCCGCATTGGGCGGCTGTGGCGGGATTGGTGCCGTGCGCGGATTCAGGAACCAGCACGACTTTACGCGCATCCCCTTGGGCTTCGAGCGCCGCACGGATCGCCATAAGGCCGCACAGCTCACCATGGGCCCCTGCTTTTGGCGACATGGCAACGGCTGGCATGCCCGTCAATTCTTTCAACCAGTGCGCTAATGTATCAATCACTTCTAACGCGCCCTGAACGGTTTGCACTGGCTGCAAGGGGTGAATATCTGCAAAACCAGGCAGCCGCGCCACTTTTTCATTGAGACGCGGATTGTGTTTCATGGTGCAAGAGCCAAGCGGGTAAAAGCCCGTATCAATGGAATAGTTCTTTTGACTGAGACGCACATAATGGCGCACGGCTTCGGGTTCTGAGAGACCGGCAAGGCCGATCTCTTCCGTCCGCTCAAGGCCGCCTAGCCGCGATGGCCGCGATCCGGGAATTGGCAAATCGACACCCGTTTCGCCTGACCGTGCGCGGTCAAATATAATGCCCTCTTCTTGCTGAAGCCCCCGATGACCGGAAAAGGTCTCAAAGCTTTTAGACGCATTATCACTTTGTGGCTGTGAGGGCCGTCCTTGTTTATTCATCATGACAACGCCTCCTCTAACGCACTGACGAGTGCGGTTATATCTTCATCTGTATTTGTTTCGGTTGCTGCGAGGATCAACACATCTTGCGCATCTCCATGAGTGAAGAGACGGGAGGCGGGAACGCCGGCCAAGATGTTTTGCTCAGCTAACCGATCAACAATGTGCGCCGCTGGTTTACTGAGCCGCACAGCAAATTCATTGAAAAGCGCAGGCGTGAGAATCTCGACACCATCAATGTGCTCCAGATTTTCTGCGAGCTGCACCGCCTTCTGGTGATTGATGGCGGCAAGTCGCCGCAATCCCGCTTCGCCGAGAAGCGTCATATGGATGGTAAATGCCAGACTGCAAAGGCCAGAATTGGTGCAAATGTTACTGGTCGCTTTTTCACGGCGAATGTGTTGCTCGCGTGTTGAAAGCGTCAGAACAAACCCTCGTTTGCCTTCGGCATCGACCGTTTGCCCACACACGCGGCCTGGCATTTGCCGCACATATTTCTGACGTGTTGCAAAGAGACCAAGATAAGGTCCACCAAAATTGAGACCCACACCAACGGACTGCCCTTCGCCAACAACAATATCCGCACCCATAGCGCCCGGTGACTTTATTGCGCCCAAGGCAACCACTTCAGGAACCGCAACAATCAAAAGCGCTTTTTTCTCATGCGCTGCGTCGGCAAGCGCTGTGAAGTCTTTGATATGACCAAAAACATCCGGATATTGCACAACAACACAAGAGGTGCCTTCATCGATTGCAGAGATAAGATCCTCATCGCCCGTCAAGGCGGCCGCATTGGTGACAACATCGTGATTGTTATACTGTGACTGGGTTTTCACCACATCGACATATTGCGGGTGAAGGTTCCCGGAAAGCACAGCTTTACTGCGGCGCGTCACGCGATGGGCCATCATCACGGCTTCCGCACATGCGGTTGACCCGTCATAGAGCGAGGCGTTCGCCACGTCCATGTCAAACAGCATCGCCACTTGTGTTTGAAATTCGAAGAGCGCTTGTAACGTGCCCTGGCTGATTTCTGGTTGGTATGGCGTATAAGCAGTCAGAAACTCAGACCGTTGGATGAGATGATCGACACTGGCCGGTATGTGATGACGATAAGCCCCTGCGCCAATAAAAAACGGAACATCGCCAGCGACAGTATTTTTCGCCGCCATTTTGCTCAGGGCGCGTTCAACGTCAAGCTCGCCTTGCGCTTTGGGAAGATTGACGTCACCCCTTAACAGCAAGTCCTGTGGAACGTCTGTAAAGAGCTCATCAATCGTTGATGCACCGATCACACCCAGCATATCTGAGCGGTCTTGATCGTTCAGAGGGAGATAACGCATTAGCCAAGCCCTTTCACAAATTCCGCATACGCGGCGTCATCCATCAAGCCATCGAGCTCACCTGCGTCAGACAGTTTCATTTTAAAGAACCACCCCTCCGTTTCTGCGGCGTCGTTCACAAGGCTCGGGTTATCCGCGAGCGCCTCATTCGCTTCTGTAATCTCACCTGAGACAGGCGCGTACACTTCGCTTGCCGCCTTCACACTCTCGACCACACACACTTCGTCTTTCGCAGCAATGGTGCGTCCCGTGTCTGGCAGCTCCACATAAACGATGTCACCGAGTTGCTCTGTGGCGTAGGACGTAATCCCTACAGTGGCAACATCACCATCAAGCGCCACCCATTCATGATCTTCTGTAAATTTCTTGGTCATGTAATCCCCTTCTTTACCCGCGGTAATAATTTTGTTGAACAAATGGAAGTGAGGCAACTTTGGCGGGCTGCTCTTTGCCGCGAATAATCAACACGAGATCTGTACCGACCTCTGCATAAGCGGTGTCGATATACCCCATGGCGATTGGCCCACCGACACTGGGGCCAAAGCCGCCACTTGTGACAATGCCGATTTGATGACAGTTTGTATCTTCAATGATGGTGCCTTCGCGCGCTGGCGCACGGCCTAATGGCAGAATGCCAACACGCTGACGCGGCACGCCGTCTTTCAATTGCGCAAGAATGATGTCATCGCCTGGAAAACCGCCCTCTTCCCGGCGGCGTTTGCTGATCGCCCATTTTAGACTTGCCGTCACAGGCGTTGTATTCGCATCAATATCGTGGCCATAGAGACAGAGTCCGGCTTCAAGACGCAAACTGTCCCGTGCGCCAAGCCCAATCGGTTCGACATCCTCATGATCGAGCAACTGCCGCGCCAGACTTTCAGCTTTGTCTGAAGGCACAGAAATCTCATAGCCATCTTCACCGGTATATCCTGATCGCGTCACAAAACAGGGGGTGCCATTCACCGTGACCCGCGCTGATGTCATAAATGTCAGCGCCTTCGCGTCAGGACAAATCGCAGCGAAGACATCAACGGCTTTGGGTCCCTGCAAAGCCAGCAAGGCATGATCAGTGATAATCTGAAGGTCAGCCTCACCCCCAAGAGCATTTTCAATATGCGCAAAATCGGCGTCTTTGGTGGCTGCATTGACAACAAGAATAAGCGCGCCTTGCTCTTCCTCTGCAGCGGGCCGCGTGACCATGAGATCATCCATAATGCCGCCACGTTCATTGAGCAGCAATGTGTAGCGCATCGCGCCTGGTTTCAGGTTTTGAAAATCACCGGGCGTTAAGCGTTCAAGCAAACCCGCCACGGCGGTGTGGCGCTCTTCCAGTGATCCGCCAGACGGCACTTTCAGCACCGCTTGTCCCATATGCGAAACATCAAAGAGGCCCGCCTTTGCGCGGGTGTGCAGATGCTCTTTCATGATCCCCATCGGATACTGCACCGGCATATCATAGCCCGCAAACGGAACCATCTTCCCCCCGAGTGCGAGGTGCAAATCATGCAGCGGTGTTTTTCGGAGAGTTGTGTTTTCCATCAAGTCCATCACGATAGGTCTCAAGCTTCTGTCACTGCCGCACCATGCGGTGTGATCGAAGCCCCAACTGTCATGGACCTGAGAGATTTGACGCGGAACACGACATGTTCCGGACGCTTACCCCTTCGGTGAGATCACTCAATGGTATGAACGACCTGCTTTCCAGTGTTTCATCATCTTGCGGTCCCTGTGCCTGAGAGTTTCCGGGGCGGTTGCTCCTTCGGCGTTGGTTGATAACCAAACTCTCCCGCGAGATTCACTTGAATGGTCACCAAGGTCTCCCTCAGCGATGGGCGTAACATTCCCTGGACAGGATCAAGAGTCAAGCAAGCAGACTTTACATCCTCTTTGGAACTTGAATACCAAGCAATTCCAATGATTTAGTAATTTGAGCTAAAGTCGCCTCACAAAGCGCTAAACGGGACCCGCGAAGCGATTCGTCCGATTCGCTCAAAATATGATGCTCGGTGTAAAAACGGCTAAATTTCTGCGCCAGGGTGTAAACATGCTCACATAGAACGTTCGGCGCGCGTTTGTCGAACGCCCCTTCCACAGCATCAGGGAAATGCGCCAGCGTCAGAACCAAATCGCGTTCTGCATCGCTCTCGATAGCGATAGGCTTATCTTGGTGGCGAGCATCAGCCTCTTCCGCTTTGCGCAAAATCGATTGAATGCGCACCGCCGCATATTGCAGATAAGGGCCGGTTTTGCCTTCAAAGCTCATGAAGCGATCCAAATCAAAGACATAATCAGACATGCGATGATTGCTGAGATCAGCAAATTTAAGGGCCGCGATGCCAACCTGATCGGCGATCTCAAGCGTTTCCTCTTCGCCATAGGAATCCGCGAGACCTGCTTCTTTGAGTCGCTCTAGCGCCTTTTCCCGCATCATGGTGATGAGATCATGAAGTTTCATGACCCCACCCGCACGCGTCTTAAACGGCTTACCATCGGCCCCATTCATCGTGCCAAAGCCGATATGCTCCAGCACGGCATTCCTATTGATCCCGGCTTTCTTGGCCGCGCGGAAAACTTGCGCGAAATGCAAATGCTGACGCTGGTCCACAACATAAAGGATCACATCGGGATTGTGTTCCGTGACGCGATCTAAAATGGTCGCGAGATCCGTGGTCGCATAGGTCGCAGCACCATCTGATTTGACGAGGATAAGCGGTGGGATTTCGGTTTTATCACCCTCTTCACCAACACGTATAATTCCCGCACCTTGATCTTGCTCAACCACGCCCTTGGCGGCCATGTCAGTCACCATGCCAGCAATCAACGGGTCAACATCGGCTTCCCCTTTCCAAAGGTCAAAGTGGACGTCAAGGGAAGCAAATTCACGCGCCATGCCTTCTTTTGACACATTCAAGAAATGCTGCCAAAGCGCGCGATAGCCGGGACGGCCATCTTGCAACGCGGCTGTTGCGTGACGCGCCGTCTCATCACGCGCCGAATCCGCTTTACAATCCGCTGCCGCTTTTGGGTACATCTGCGCCAAGTCATCCATGGTAACGGGGGATTCACTCGGGTAACCATCTGTTACCGCTGCATCAAAATAGGGAAGGTCTGGCTGGGTCAGCTCCAGCTCGGTGATCAACATGCCGATCGGCTTGCCCCAATCGCCCATATGGACATCGCTTATGGTGGCATGCCCGAGAAACCGACTCACGCGCTGCAAACAATCGCCAATGATGGTCGATCGCAAATGCCCAACATGCATCGGTTTAGCGAGATTAGGCCCGCCGAAATCAATGACAATGGTTTGATCGCCAATCGCACCGACCCCGCACCGTTCATCCGATCGGATCGCATTCGCATAGTCATTCAAGACCGCATCGCTGAGTTTGAGATTAATAAAACCAGGACCCGCAATCGTGATGTCGGAAAAAATATCCTGGCTCTGCAATCGCGCCACGATGTTTTCCGCAATTTGACGCGGGGCCTTCTTGGCAATCTTTGCCGCAGCCATCGCGCCATTACACTGAAACTGCGCCAGATCAGGACGATCCGATACGCTGACAGCGCCAAGCGCCGCCGGCAAATCTTCCGCCGAGAAAGCGTCGCCGACGATCTGTGTCAGGCGATGTAACAAAGACGTCATTGGAAAACTTACTATCGTGTTGGTCGCTCGACGCGGCGCAAGTTTGGTTTCTCAAAAGCCGGTGTTGTCCGGTTGTATGTGAGCTGCTCTTGCGAGAGATCCCACCCGATCAATATTTCATATAAATCCCCACGCCCCAGACGCTTATATGGGATGCGAATATTCTCGACCTTTTTCACATCATAGATGCGTTGCGCCTCCGAATTAAACTCGGCGCGGATCGTAAAATATTCCTTCGTAATGACCCGTTGATTGAGTTCAGTCACAGCCACGAAATAGCGAAAATCTTTTGGGCTTGCAGGCGCCGCAGGACCGCGCCACATATCCAAAGCAAATTCAATATCGGATTTGACGATATTGCCTTCATACTCACAATCGATAGCAGCATCCCGCAACTCCGCATCATAGGCGAGATTGCTGACATCCCGGGACGCGCCAGGACCAAATTCCAGGGATCGGGATGCATCCAAAAGGATGCCCACGCGCGGACACGCCGTAATCCGGCCTGGATCATCCCTCTCAAAAACCCCACACCCGGTCAGAACAATCAAAAGCAGCCCTTGGACCGCTAAAGCTATTGTTTTTGTCATATCGCACCCTCGGATTAGCAATAGTTCTCAATACCTTAGCGGAGATTCCCGCTCAACACGAGTCGTAAAACTATTGCTCCGCATATCAATTTGCCGCAAAACATTTGATAGTGGTTGATAAACGTATTAGCAACGCCCTGCAAGATATCTAAAGCCCTGAAAGTCATCAGCTTATGAGCACAGAATCCGTCCCTCTTCCCTCTCTGCAGATCTATTTGGCCGCGCCACGCGGCTTCTGCGCCGGTGTGGACCGGGCGATCCAGATCGTTGAGCGCGCTTTGGAGAAATTCGGCGCTCCAGTTTATGTGCGTCATGAGATCGTTCACAATCGGCATGTGGTCGAGCAGCTGGAAGAGATGGGCGCTATTTTTGTCGAAGAGCTTGACGAGGTTCCCGATGACCGCCCCGTCGTCTTCTCGGCCCACGGCGTGCCGAAATCCGTTCCCGCAGAGGCCGAGCGCCGTCAGATGATTTACGTGGATGCCACCTGCCCCCTGGTTTCGAAAGTGCATGTAGAGGCAAACCAGCGCGATACGGAGGGTTACGAGATCC
>JANQLI010000368.1 GCA_028280675.1 Alphaproteobacteria bacterium | reverse complement strand
AATCATTGGCCGCAGGCGGAAGGTCGGCAACGCTGCCGCCGCCCCCTTCAATGACATTGGGTTGGAAGCCTTTTTGTCCAGGTTCGCGCAAAATACCGCTGCCAGGGACGGCGCTATCAGGCAGGCGAACGATCTCAAGGGCGCGGGCGCGATGGGCGAGGCGTTTGATAAAGCCGCGCTCTTCCAGCGCCGTGATCAGACGATGAATGCCGGACTTGGACTTCAACCCCAGAGCCTCTTTCATCTCATCAAAAGAGGGCGAGACACCGGTCTCCCGGATGCGTTCATGAATAAAGAGCAGCAGTTCGTGTTGCTTACGCGTCAGCATGTGCAATCCCCCAAAAGCCCTAACTCCCAGGCTTTAGCGATTTGGAACAAAACAAAAACGTCTGAATCTGTTCTAGTTTTGTTTTCCTGCGTCGTCAAGAGGGATTTTGCAGTTTTTCAGTCCAACAGCAGAACTTGGACAATAGCCCCAGCGTTGCTGGCGTCGCAATGGGGCGGGCGCACAATGAGACCATCGGCTTCTGAGAGCACAGATAAGACAGCGCTGTCCTGCAAGCCGAAAGGTGAGGCGATCAAAACGCCGTCTTCGCGTGTGGTGACTTTAGCGCGCACATAATCCTGCCGCGGGCCGTTGTCGCGCATGGGCTTGCTGAGGAGGGCGGCCACGGTTTTGCGACTATCCTCCGGATGCGGCTCACCGATCAGCTTACGGATCATTGGCTTGAGAAAAAGCTGCGCACAGACGAGGGATGACACAGGGTTGCCCGGCAGCCCAAGAAAAGGCATCCCTTTCCAGTCGCCAAAGATCATCGGCTTGCCTGGCTTCATGGCGATTTTCCAAAAGTCCACATTCAGCCCATCTTGCCCCAAAACTTTTTGGATGAGGTCATGATCCCCGACGGATGCGCCCCCAATCGTCAGCAACATATCTGCGTTATCCGCACCTTTCACGGCGTTGCGCAGGGACTCCTCAGTGTCGCGCGCGATCCCAAGGTGGATCGGGTCGCCGCCCCATTTGTTAATCAATGCCGCTAGGGCAGGCGGGGTGGAGGAGATGATTTGATCGGGGCCAGGGCTTTCACCAGGGTGCACGAGTTCATCGCCGGTCGCCAGAATCGCAATTTTGGGGCGGCGCGTCACTATCACCTCGGCAAGGTTCATGGCTGCGAGTAACGATATGTCACGGCCCGTTAGACGTTTGCCCGCTTTGACGCCGACCGTGCCGACATCGAAGTCTGTCCCTTTTTTGCGGACGTGCCGGCCGGGGACATTCCCATCACGGATTTCAATGGTGCCATCATCAGTGACATGTGTGTTTTCTTGCATGATCACGGTGTCAGCCCCTTGCGGCAGGGTGGCGCCGGTAAAAATGCGTGTGCATTCCCCAGCGCCCACTGCACCATCAAAAGCAGCGCCAGCGGGGACGTCGCCAATTTGCTTCAACGTCACAGGAAGCGTTTCAATATCAGCGGCCCGCACCGCATAGCCATCCATCGCGGAGACATCATTCGGCGGCTGGGCACGGCTTGCAACAGCATCCGCCGCAAGAACACGCCCGGCTGCTTGATCAAGCGAGACGGTTTCCGTGGAGAGAGGGTGGAGCGGCGCGAGAACGCGCGCAAGAGCATCAGCGACAGAGAGCATCGGCGGGCTTACTCTCCAAACATTTGCGCGACGGTGACATTCATCGCGGCGGCCAATTTTTGGGCGCTTTCAGGTGAGAGGCGGGTTGATTGACCATTGAGATAGCTAAACACTTCGCCAGAAGGAACGCCTGCCTTTTTGGTCCATCCCATAATGCGAATCTTATTGTGGGTGACAAAGGCTTTGAAGGCGTCCCGGTGCTGGGTGTGTGGGATATTGGGTTTTTGCATGCCAGCCACGCCCATCACTTCTTTAGGCACCGCACGCAGGTTACGTGTGTTGCGCGAGCGAAGCGCAGGCTTTGGCTTCTCAACTGCTGCATCATCGCGCACATAGGTCCCCGACTTGCCGCCTTCCTTATGCAGCAATTTGATCTCACCGATCACCATGTCTTTATCGACCGCCTTGGCCATGTCGTAAACAGTGAGACCGGCCACAGAAACAGCGGTGAGGGCTTCCATCTCGACACCGGTTTTGCCGGTGACTTTCACTGTCGCTGTAATGTCGATGGATGACGTCTCCACGTTGGGCGTGAGATCCACAGTCACACTGGTAATCGGCAGGGGATGACATAAAGGAATGAGATCATGCGTGCGTTTTGCCGCCATAATCCCGGCGACACGGGCAACGCTCAACACATCGCCTTTCTTCAAAGCGCCTTGTTGGATCAGTTGCAGCGTTTCGGGCTGCATCGTCACCACACCCTTTGCGATGGCCACACGCGTGGTGTCCGCTTTGCCGCCCACATCCACCATTTTGGCGTTTCCTTGGGCGTCGATATGGCTCAATTTTGACATCAGAAAAATATACTAACCTATTGATTTTTAGGCAATCACCTTCGCAGAAGTGCTTTGGTTGCCGCCGTCACATCGTTTTGGCGCATGAGACTTTCCCCTATGAGATAAGTGGTTGCCCCCACCTTCGCAAGGCGTGCGAGATCATCGGGGGTCCGGAGACCGCTTTCGCCGATAATCAGCTTATCGCCAGGAATCAGAGGCGCAAGACGCTCTGTTGTCGCCAGTGTGGTTTCAAAGGTTTTCAGGTTGCGATTATTGATCCCAATCATTGGACTTTTGAGATGTGTCAGCGCGCGCTCCAGTTCGTCTTTATCATGCACTTCGATCAAGACATCCATGCTCCACTCAAATGCGCAAGATTCTAATTCTTGCGCTTGTTCGTCACCGAGGACAGCCATAATGAGCAAAATACAATCTGCGCCTAAACTGCGCGCTTCGGTGACTTGGTATGTGTCATAGATGAAATCTTTCCGGATCACAGGAAGAGACGTTGCGCCGCGCGCTGCCACAAGATAGGCATCCTTCCCTTGAAAGCTGGGGGTGTCGGTCAGCACGGAGAGACACGTCGCGCCGCCCTGTTCATAAGCTTTAGCCAGTGCAGGTGGATCAAAATCTTCACGGATCAGCCCTTTCGACGGACTGGCTTTTTTGACCTCGGCAATCAAGCCATATTCGCCTGCATCTTTGCGTGTTTTGAGAGCGTTATAAAATCCTCGTGGCGCAGAGGCATCTCGCGCAGCTTTCTCCACATCCGCTAACAGATGTGTGCTCTTGCGGGCGGCTATGTCTTCAAGCTTGTAAGCCGTTATTTTATCGCGGCTCGTTGTCATTGCTTAAGCGTTCGAGAGGTTGACGAGTTTATTCAGCGATGCGAGAGCGCCCCCATTATCAATAGAGTCTGCGGCCATATCGGCCCCTTGCTGCAATGTATCGGCTTTTTCAGCCACAACCAGGGCGGCCGCGCTGTTCATGATCACGATGTCACGATAGGCATCTTTTTGCCCATTGAGGAGAGCCCGTAAGCGTTCAGCGTTATAGTCTGAATCGCCGCCGCGAATATCCTCCAGACTTGCGCGGCTAAGGCCAATCTCTTCCGGTGTGATTTCGAACTCTCTCATGACGCCATTAGCCAATTCAACAGCATATGTGGGGCCGGTGATCGTAACCTCGTCGAGGCCGTCCGCGCCATGCACGAGCCAGACTTTTTCTGAACCTAAGTTTTTAAGAACTTCGGCCATGGGGAGCAACCAGTCTTTGGAAAAGACGCCGATCAATTGGCGTTTCGCGCCTGCAGGGTTGGAAAGGGGGCCCATCAAGTTAAAGATGGTGCGCACGCCCATGTCAACACGCACAGGACCGACATGCTTCATGGCGGAGTGATGAAACGGCGCCATCATAAACCCGACACCTGCATCAGAAATGCATTGGGTGATTTTCTCAGGCGGAATGTCTAACTTCACGCCAAGTTGCTGCAAGACATCGGCAGACCCGGATTTCGATGACAAAGCCTTATTGCCGTGTTTCGCGATAGGCACGCCGCAGCCCGCAACCACAAAGGTCGCCGCAGTCGAAATGTTCAACGTGCTGGCCCCATCGCCGCCTGTCCCACAAGTGTCTATGGCGTTATCCGGCGCGCTAACGGGCAAAGCTTTTGAGCGCATGACTTTGACACCGCCAATAATTTCATCGACGGTTTCACCGCGTACGCGAAGCCCCATAAGAAAACCACCAATTTGTCCCGGTGTTGCTTCACCGGACATCAAGAGGTCAAAGGCGTGTTCGGATTCAGCGATGGATAAGCTTTGCCCGGCGGCGACTTTAGTAAGAATGGCTTTCATATCTGACATGGCAGTAATCCTAGGCCGCTTTGGCAATGTCGAGGAAGTTTTTCAACAATTGATGTCCGTGCTCGGAGGCAATGCTTTCTGGATGAAATTGCACGCCATGCACAGGCAGCTCTTTGTGGCGGATGCCCATAATCACCCCATCGCTGGTTTTTGCTGTCACCTGAAGACACGCAGGGAGGGTCGAGGGCTCCAACGTGAGGGAATGGTAACGTGTGGCTTCAAAGCCTTGTGGCAGACCGTTAAAGACGCTCTTTTCGTCGTGATGAATGGTGCTCATCTTTCCATGCATCAATGTTGGTGCGCGCACCACATCTGCGCCATAGGCTTGACCGATACTCTGATGTCCAAGACAAACGCCGAAGATCGGAATACGGCCATCGACTTTGCTGATCAGGTCTAAGCAAATACCGGCCTCATTCGGTGTGCAAGGGCCAGGCGACAAAACAATCGCATCGGGGGCCTTAGCGATAGCATCATCTACGCTGATTTTATCATTGCGCACCACCTCGCACGCCGCGCCGAGTTCGCCGAGGAAATGCACCAAATTATAGGTAAAACTATCGTAGTTATCGATCAAAAGAATCATACTATATCCATGCCCGCAACGTCAGGCGTCTTATTGTTCTGAATGTTAGGCCACTCTGTCTGCTTTGACTAGATTCGCGTATGCGTTTGACCACAATGATCTTCTTAACCTTTTGTTAACCATGATTCAAAATCATCCGCATACA
>JANQLI010000363.1 GCA_028280675.1 Alphaproteobacteria bacterium | reverse complement strand
TGAACGGTGACGCCGGTCGGTGTGATGGTTTCTTGGAAGACCATCGTGCAGTTGGGGTGGGCATAAATCGCTTCTTCCACAGGCTTGCCCACTTTACGCGCGTCCACATCGAAGGCGGCGACGATCGTCAGATCGCCCGGAGCCCAATCGCCAATTTTCGGATGCATCAATCCGTCAACGTCAGCATCCGGGCGACTGCCATAATATTCGATACCCTGGATCAGAGAGCTTGCACAATTCCCAATCCCTGCAATTGCAACCTTAATCTTTTCCATACTCATAAATCCCCTTCTGCCTCAGAGTGGCCCTTTCAGACACCCTCTCAACCAGATTGTTCAGTCCTCTTCGCATGGGGTTTTCGGCGGATTTCCTCAACCCATGCCACTTATCAGTCCCTTAGTTAGAAGGTTGAGACGGATGGCGTCAAGAAAACAGTCACACAACTGACACCTGATTGTGACTCTTGCTTCATAAACCAAGTGCACAAACGCACAATTAGAGCAGAGTATAACCGCTTAAGGGCACGTTATATATGCAGAAATTGCATGAATAATTTTCCATAAGTGTTTGTTATTATTTGATTTTATATTATTTCTGCATAAGCCATCCGTGGCGTGCACCCGTGCAGCATCGTGCGATGCGCCAAAAACGAAGGCCGCGCCATGAAGGATAACCAAGGGCGTTGCGGTCTTGGACCGACCATGTATTGGAAGCGAGAACGTATAGTTTCACCACAGGGTTTTTGACATTTTCAGCGATTCTTGCCCTGTACCCATCACCCCAAGCTTGCTTCATCATATCACCGACGGATTTGCGTCCTGCGCCAAGTGCGACTAGATTAGCGGCCACAAACACACATGAAAGTGCGCCATGAAGCCTCTCCGTGAAGCCATTTATACCTCCCTTGGAAAATCCGTGACACCGCTCGGCAGCGCTCTGAAACGCTCAGGCTTGACCCCTAATCATGTGACAATCGCTGGCGTAACGATCAGCATTGTTGCCTCGTTGATCGTCATGACTGGCAATTTGCTGCTTGCTGGCGTGGTGTGGTTTTTAGGCAGCGCGATGGATCTGGTTGACGGTGCGATGGCCCGCAACGAAAAGCTCACCTCGCCCTACGGCTCCTTTCTCGATTCGACCACAGACCGCATTTCAGACGGCACCATGTTTACCGGCCTGGTGTTTTATTTCGCCATGATCGGAGAAACCGTAAATGCGGCCATTGCCGCATTCGCCCTGATGGCGGGCTTTCTCACCTCCTATAGCCGCGCAAAAGCGGAATCTCTTGGGGTGCATTGCAAAGGCGGCCTTGTGACCCGGGGAGAACGGGTTTTCGTCATCGGCATTGGCCTCTTGTTCGATCAAATGATCCCGGCCCTTTATATCTTGGTTGTACTCAGCACCATCACTGTCGGCCAGCGCATTGTAGAGGCCAAACAACAACTGGATAAACCGGCTTGAATAATGTGCCTGATGCATTTGTGTATGAAGAGAAAATTAAAGGGCGGTTTTCTTTTCATTCTTCGGCACGTCCTCCAGCCCCTCAGACTTGAATAAATCATTGATGCTATAGCGATAGGCTTTCGATGCCGTCTGTAACGGAGGAGAGATCGCGTCACCGCTCACAATGTCAAAGCCCAGTTTAACTGCTGTTAAAGCTAGTTTTCTCGATCGCAAGGAATGCGCATAGGTCTTCAAATCGAGTTGATGACATTTATCGGCAAATACACTCAGGATATGAACGAACTCCGCTTCCTCAAGTCCCACTGTTGAACGCGGCATACCCAAGCATTTGATGCCAGCCTGCACATAGGGGGTAAAATCAGATAGCCCTTTTAGGGTCGCATACATCTGACCAAAATGGTTATCAAATTTTTCCAACAGCTCCATAACCTGCCAGCATTGATGAGGGTCTAATTCAGAAATCTCAAAATTGAGGTATTTGCGCAAATCGTCCGGGATGCGATTTAACTCACACGCCAAGGTTTCTAATACCCGCGGCTGACGTAGAGAGCTCGCGCATAACGTCGATGCAATGGGAATATTGACCCCTTCAGCTTTATTTGTTTTCAGCAGATTTATTGCGTTCGCAAGAACTTCTAGATCGATTTTCAATTTCATCTCAGGGGTCATCAAAGGGCTGGTTCTGTAATCGATACGTCTGTCCCCATTGATAACCGGTGTGATAAAATAGCTGATGATGGCGTCGTCCTTGACGCTCCAAATCGGGCGATAAAGATATGCAATCTGCGCTTTCTTCAGACCCGAAACCTCACGCGCCAAAGTGGACACGTGCGTTTCTTGCGATTCGATAGATTGATAGACGATTTTATTTTGGACGATTTCAGTTTCAACCTGAGTCCAATTAATCGTGCTCTTGGAGACAACATCGTCGCTCAGAGAGTCGTCCGATAATGGCGTCTCGCTGTCTTGATCGAAATGACGCAGCGTTTGATCGTCTGATTCGAGAACAGCCGGTTCGCCGCGCTCTTCAATCTGTTGGCTGATCGCTTGTAATGGATCCACTTCATCAATGCAGATTTGTCCATCTGCTTCAACAATGATGGCGTTGACTTTTAACTCTTGAAATCCATTCTCTTCACCGAAAAGGTTACGCCAAATATGGGCAGCAATCGCTATGCATAGACGTTCGGCCTCTTTCGCACTCTTCGACCCAAACAGGATAAGAAAATTGAGCTCGTCCAATTCAAAGACAAAATCATCTACATCCGTTTTCTTGCTAATCGTATCCCGAACAATTAATTTAACTTTGTCGGAAAATTTCGGCCATGTAGTGCCAAGTTTGTCCTTTATTTTCGCAAGCCCAAGCACCCGCATTTGACCCGCGGCTAATGCATCTCGATTCTGGAATAATGTCTTGAGGTGTTCGCGAAAGAGATCCAAATCAGCTTGTGCAAGATTGTCTCTCTGATGAATATAGGGCGTTGCAGAAGGACCCTCATCGTCCTCCTTCTCCGGTTTCGAAAATAGACGACTGACAACATTTCGCATTTTATGCTGAATGGTCTTCATAGGGATGCACCCTTATGCCCTTTTAAAAATGTCCTCAAATTTGCACCGCACCACTGCTTATCCTTAACCGGAGCAAAAAATATTAGGTTAAGTGTCTTAACAATAAGTTGAGTGCGAGAAATTGGTTGCTCTCATAGCGGTTATGCGCCTGCAACCATGAACTGACCGTAAGTCATATATGCCGAAAGCAGATTTTAAATTATATCTATATTACATCTGTTCTAATTTAACCTTTTGTTAACCATTGGAGTCGCTTTCGCGGCGTTTACTTGCTACCCTTTCTGGGCTGAAAGGCAGTCTTGAGCAACCGCGCCAAGCGCCTCGACTGCCCCTCTGCCGCTTGCGTTTGGCGCACAACGGATAGGAGGTACCATGGCTGGGACGAACAAACCCCCGCGCGTGATCGCACTCGTCGGACCACAGTCGAGCGGAAAAACAACATTACTTGAGAGCATCCTCTGCCGATGCGGCGACCTGGAACGCCGCAGCTCGAACGGTGCCCGCCTGATCGGCGATTCATCCCCTGAAGCCAAAGCCCGCGATATGGGCACCGAAATCAACATCGCTTCCGGCACCTTTATGGGCGACCGCTACACCTTCCTCGATTGCCCCGGATCGATCGAGCTGATGCAGGAGACCTACGCCGCCCTGCCCGCGGTCGATGCCGCCGTCGTCGTGACCGAGACGGAGGCGGACAAAATCATGGGTCTCTCGCCACTTCTGAAAATGCTGGATGACAATAACATTCCGCATTTTATTTTTGCCAACAAAGTGGATAAAGCCGCTGGCTCCGTCCGGCAATTGGCCGATGCGCTGAAATCCGTCTCCCAGCGTCCCGTGGTGCTGCGGCAAATTCCGATCCGCAATGGCGAAGAGATTACCGGCTATGTGGACCTTGCCCATGAGCGGGCGCACGTCTACTCGAAACACGAAGAATCCAAAGTTGTCGATCTGCCAAGCGAGCTCGAAGGCGATGTCGCCGATGCGCGCTACGCCATGCTCGAAACCTTGGCCGACTTTGACGAGCATTTGATGGAAGAACTGCTGGAAGACATCACCCCGCCCAAAGACGAAGTGATGAAAGACCTCGCCGATGATTTGAGCAAAGACCTTATCGTCCCGGTGATGATGGGCTCGGCCGTGAATGAAAACGGCGTCCACAGATTACTCAAAGCGCTGCGCCATGAAGTGCCGACCATCGACGTCTTGCTTGATCGCATGGGCTTTATCGGCAAAGGCGACAATGCCATGGCGCACGTGCTCAAAACCTATTACTTGCCCCATATGGGTAAAATGTCGCTGGCCCGTATCCTCAACGGCGAGATTAAAGATGGCGATAGCTTTAATGGCGATCGCGCTTCTGGCCTGTTTCAGCTCTTTGGCGATAAAACCGAAAAAGCCAGTAAAGCCGGTGTCGGTGAGATTATTGGATTGGGGCGTTTAGAAAATGCGCAAACCGGT
>JANQLI010000361.1 GCA_028280675.1 Alphaproteobacteria bacterium | reverse complement strand
GCAGGCTCAGGCATTAATCATGACCGTGCGCAAATATTTGAAAGCGTCGATTCCATCCGCGATAAAGGATATTTATCCGCATACGACATGTTTGCCCCTGGTGTCGGGGTTGTGGTTGCCCCCCTCACAGAGAGTAACAGGGCCAACCCTTTATCGATTGCAATCGCAGGTGAAGCAGAGCGCATACGGCAACAAGAACCGCATATTATTGAACAGATCCGCGGGACAGTTGACCGCTATTGGCAGGCCAAAGTTTAACGCCTCAAAACGACTGCATTGCGGTTAACAAGTGGGAAACCTCACCGTTTCTCTCGCATTTGCCCGCATAAGAGTCGACAGTAAGTCAAGCTATCCGTTTCAAAGGTATTATATTTATACGAGGCCATATCTGTGAGTAAGGATTCTGCAAACTCTGAATCACCACCATCGCACGCGCAAAAAAAGAACCCCTATACCCGTGACCGCATTATCCTCATCATTGGGCTGGTGACGTATGGGATTGGTCAGTCTCTTCTATATACGGTTTTTCCAGCGGTAGGACGCGACCTTGGCGTGAATGAGATGCAGCAAGGATGGATCATGTCCATCTCGAATCTGGTGCTTGCTCTGTGCGCGCCGATCTGGGGAAAGCAAAGTGATAAGTTTGGCCGCAAACCGATCATGTTGCTCGGCATGGCGGGCTATCTCTTTGGCACGCTGTTTTTTGCGCTCGGGCTGCAGGCAGGGATCTCTGGCTGGATACAAAGCGGCGCGCTGTTTTATAGCTTGCTTCTCGCACGTCTCTTCTACGGGACATTCGCATCCGCCATTCAACCTGCTGTCACTGCGTATATCGCCGATACAACGACGGAAGAAAATCGCGCGCAAGGCATGGCCCTGATGGGGATGACCACAGGCCTTGGCACCATTATTGGGCCGCTGATTGGCGCGTTGGCTGTATTATTCGTTGTCTTACCACTTTACATTGCCGTCGCTATGGCGGTTATCGGATTCCTCTTGATCTTGAAAGAATTGCCGGAGCCGAAAGTTCACAAACACGATGAAGACACGACCCGCACGATGTCGCCCTTTGACTCGCGTATTTTACCGTTCCTCATCTTATGGGCGGTGTATTTCATGGCCTTCACGACGATGACGACCATCACCCAATTTTATCTCGAAGACCGTATCGGGTTCCAAAGCAACGAAAGCATTATCACCGCGACAATGGGCGCGTTTATCGCCATGGCGTTGACAACGGTGATTATGCAAGGGGTCGTGCTGCAGAAAGTCAATTTGAAGCCCAGCGTTTTGCTGCGTCTCTACTGCCCAACATATGCCTTATCGTGCGTGACATTCCTGCTCGCAGGCTACATGCCCATAACCAGCTTAGGCTTTGCGTTTGTGCTGGTCTCTTATGCTCTGTTTGGCATGGCGTTCAGTTTTGCAGCGCCCGGCATTAACGGCGGGGCGAGCCTGAGCGTCAAACCGCATGAGCAAGGCATGGTGGGCGGGTATCTCGCTTCGGCGTCCGTGATGGGTATGGTGATTGGCCCGCTGCTTGGCCCTTACCTTTACACCGAGATTTCACCGGTTGCGCCTATGGTGGTCAGTGCCATATGTCTCGGTCTGTTGGGCGTCTATTCCCTGACCATCAAAGTGCCTGACCCTACGGCGAAAGCCAGCAAGGCGCCTGCCTAACCGCAAGGCTTGCACTCACAGGCAAAAGCCTGTATCGAGCGCCCTATCCGCAGAGTGAAAGCGGCAATGAGAGTGCGAGCATGGCGCTGACATATAAAGACATTCAAGATGCGGAAGCCCGCATCAAAGACAGCCTGGTCAACACACCGGCGACCCATTCGCATACCTTGTCAGCGATTACCGGGGCGAAGGTTTTCCTCAAACATGAGATTTTCCAATTTACAGCAGCGTTCAAAGAACGCGGCGCGTTGAATAAGCTGCTCTCACTGACAGACGCTGAGCGCAAGACCGGCGTGATCGCCATGTCGGCGGGCAATCACGCGCAAGGGGTGGCGTATCACGCCAAGCGGCTGGGCATTCCCGCCACCATCGTCATGCCGGAAGGCTCGCCGTTTTCGAAAATCGTCAACACCGAACGCCTCGGCGCACACGTGGTCTTAGCAGGGAAAAATTTCTCGGAAACCACCGCCGCCACCGAGGAGATGCGCACACAGAACAATCTCACGCTCGTGCATCCTTTTGATGATGAGGCGGTGATCGCCGGGCAAGGGACCATCGCGCTGGAATTTCTCAACGCCTATCCGGACCTTGAGGGTCTGCTGATCCCGATCGGCGGCGGGGGATTGATTGCCGGTATGGCCATTGCCGCAAAGGAGATCAAACCGGACATTCAGATCATTGGCGTACAGTCGGAAGAATATCCCGGCATGAAAAGTGTGATTGATGCACAGCCCTTTACCGGCGGCGGCTCGACAGTGGCCGAAGGGATCGCAGTTAAAGAGCCCGGCCAGATCACACGCAAAATTGTCGATAATCTGGTGGATGATATTATTGTCGTGCGCGAA
>JANQLI010000353.1 GCA_028280675.1 Alphaproteobacteria bacterium | reverse complement strand
TACGGGTATGTGTAGGGAAAATAATGAAGACGTCACAGGACTACATCATCTCATGTTTAAAAAAGTTGAGCCTTTGGATCGCGTGCGTCATGCCGATCTCACTTTTAAACCGGCCGAGGATTATCGATTTGCCGCAACGCAAGCGTCGAGCCCGCTTCCTGCTGCGGAAGTGATTGAGGCGGCCCGCTACTTCCCTGTTGTATTCCAAGAACAAGGGCAAGGCGGCAAACAGGGTCTGATACCGCAAGCCTTGTTATCTCTGGTGCAGGGAGAAAACGCCTTTGTCGGGAAAGATGGTCAGTGGGTCGCGCCTTATATTCCAGCGCATATCCGCCGTTATCCTTTTATTCTCGGCGCCATTGAGCAAGACAATCAATTTGCCATTATGATTGACGTGGAATCGCCCCAACTCAGTGCAAAAGATGGCGAGCCCATATTCGTCAAAGACGAGGCAACCGGTGAAATAAAAGCCAGTCAAACCGTCGATACTGCACGGGAGTTTTTAGGGCGCATGCAGGGTCAGATTGAGTCGACTGCAGATTTGTTAGCGCCTCTCGGTGAAAAAGATATTTTGGTGCCGCGCCAGATGGAAGTGAAGCTCAATGGGAAGAAAACCGTGCTGTCTGGATTTCGCACGGTTGATGAGGACAAATTGCGTGAGCTTGATGACAAAACCCTTGCGGATTGGATCCGCTCGGGCCTGATGAATGTTGTCTTTGCGCACTTACATTCCTTAGGCCATGTGCGTGAACTTGCCCGTTTGCAGCCTCATGCTTTGAAGGATGACGATACGCCTGCACAAGCATCTTAAGTGAGGCTGAGGAAGGGAGTGACCGGCGCGGCATGAAAATTTGGTTCGTTCACCAAAACTTTCCGGGTCAATATAAACATGTGGCGCAGCATTTCGCCCGTTCTGGCGAACATGAAGTGGTGACCATTGGTGAGGCGACACGTCTTGAGATTCCAGGCGCCAAACAATTCACCTATAAAAAGCCGAATGGCGCTGGGGAAAAGACTCACCCTTATATTCGCGGCCTTGAAGCGGCGGTGCGACGCGGTCAAGAATCGGCGCGTCTTGCTTTGAAGCTTAAAAATGATGGGCTGGAACCTGATATTGTCTGCTCGCATCCGGGCTGGGGCGACACGCTTTATTACAAAGAAATTTTTCCGGATGCGAAGTTTTTAAGTTACTTCGAATTTTATTACCGCAATCGCGGATCGGATGTTGGTTTTGATCCGGAATATTCAAAAATTGAATTGGATGATCTCGCGCGTGTCCGGACAAAAAATTCTGTCAATCTGTTAACGCTTGAAATGGCTGATTGGGGGATGTCACCCACAAAATGGCAGCATGCGCAATTTCCAGAAGAATATAAATCACGGATCAGCGTTATTCATGATGGCATCGACACCCATTATGTAAAGCCGGACCCGCATGCGACAATCACGTTAGGCCGCGACAAGCGGACGTTAACTGCGGATGATGAAGTCATCACCTATGTGTCGCGCAATCTTGAGCCCTATCGTGGGTTCCATATTTATATGCGCGCGCTCCCTGAATTGATGCGCCGCCGTCCGAATGCGCGCTTTTTGATGATTGGCGGGGATGAGGTCAGTTACGGGCGGTCTTTGCCAAAGGGGCAAACCTACCGGCAAAAGATGTTGGCTGAAGTTGGCGCCGATCTCGACATGGATCGCATTCATTTTCTGGGCCGTGTGCCTTATGAGCATTTCCTCAATGTGCTGCAAATTTCATCTGCCCATGTCTATCTAACCTACCCGTTCGTTTTGTCGTGGTCCTTTTTAGAGGCGATGGCTGCTGGATGCCATATTGTTGCGGCGAACACACCGCCCGTGGCTGAGGTGATCCGTCATGGAGAGAACGGATTACTTTTTGATTTTTTCTCGCCCGAAGATTTAACAGAAAGTGTTTGCGCGGCCCTTGACGATCAAGAGCGTGCCAAGAGCTTGCGTGAAAACGCCCGCCGCTTCATTGTTGACAAGTATGATTTACGATCGCAGTGCTTGCCACAGCAAATTGCGCTCATAGAGGATGTGATGCAAGGGCGTTTGCCTGTTCTCTAGGCGTATCCTGTCAAATTTACAGGTCAAGGTGGTTGTGATTCCGCACGTGCTGTTCTAACAATCATCGCCATGCAAAACGCCATATTGGTGGGGCAGTAGAAGGTGAGACAGGGCAGTGCGTGACGAGGACCTACGGACCTATTTAGAGCTGGCGGAATCAGCCGCGCTCGCGGCTGGCGCGCGCCTCAGCGCCCGTCCCGAGACCTGGCAAGGTGTTGATGTGGAAGAGGGGAAAGACATCAAAGTCAAAGCGGATCGCCAATCCGAAGACATGATTCGTGAGATTCTCAGCCAAGGCAGCAACATCCCAATACTTGGGGAGGAATCGGGCTGGAGCGGGCAAATGGACAGTTCCGGTCTGGCGTGGATCGTTGATCCTTTGGATGGCAGCGCGAATTATAACCGCCGTATTCCGCTTTGCGCGGTGTCGATTGCTCTTCTGGAAGGCAACACCTTACGGCTCGGCGTGATCTATGATTTTAATGCGAAAGAACTTTACGCTGGCATTGTGGGGCAAGGGGCGTGGCTTAATCAGGACCCTATGCGCGTCTCCGGTATCCGTGAACGGAGTAAAAGTGTCTTGATGACCGGCTTGCCGGTACGACGCGACTTTTCACCCGAAGCGCTTGCCGACATGGCGGCCGATATGGCGCAGTGGAAAAAGGTGCGGATGATTGGCTCGGCGGCGTTGGCGGTTGCTTATGTGGCATCAGGCCGCGCCGATTATTACCGCGAAGAGAATACAATGTTTTGGGACATCGCAGCAGGGTGCGCGCTTGTCTTAGCGGCAGGTGGGACCGTCGAGATTTCGGAAGGCCCACTGAACCAACCAAAGAATGTGATTGCTCATAATGGGCACTTGAAGTGAAGTAAGGAACAGTTACGAATGACTCATCTTGTCATGGTCCGTCATGGGCAAAGCCAATGGAATTTGGAAAACCGTTTTACCGGTTGGACCGATGTCGATCTGACGGAACAAGGCCGGGCGGAAGCAAAATCGTCCGGGCAGTTGATTAAAGAGACTGGCATCATCTTTGATGCAGCCTATACGTCCGTGCTGACGCGCGCGATCCGTACGCTTTGGATTGCATTGGAAGAGATGGACCGGATGTGGATTCCCCAGACAACGGCATGGGAGCTGAATGAAAGGCACTATGGCGCGCTGCAAGGTCTCAACAAAGCTGAAACCGCTGAAAAACATGGCAAGGACCAAGTGCATATTTGGCGCCGGTCGTTTGATATTCCACCACCTGCCTTAGACGAAAATGATGAACGCCACCCAAAGCATGATCCCCGTTATGCGAAGCTAGATGCAGCGTATGTGCCAGGAACGGAATCGCTGAAAACAACCTTAGATCGCGTGCTGCCCTATTGGGATCAAACAATTTTGCCTGTGCTGAAACAAGATCAGAACTTAATCATTGCGGCGCATGGTAATTCCTTGCGCGCGTTGGCGAAACACCTACTCAAGATTTCAGACGATGATATTATGGGTCTTGAAATTCCCACAGGTAACCCGCTTCTGTTTGATTTTGATGCGGCGTGGAATGTCACTGCGTGCCGTTATTTGAATGCGGACCGCGCCGCCGACCTGCCGTCACTTTAATTCAGGGCCGTCACTTTAATTCAGGGCCGTCACTTTAATTCAGGTATGTGATTACGTGTCGTCAAAACCGGAAGATATTGGCTTTATGCAAGAGGCGTTGTCTCTTGCGCGCACAAATCTCGGCCATGTCTGGCCGAATCCGGCTGTCGGCTGTGTAATCGTCAAAGAGGGTCATGTTGTGGGCCGTGGGTGCACGCAACCAGGCGGTCGTCCGCATGCGGAGGTTGTCGCCTTAGAAGATGCTGCCGAGCAAGCCTTTGAGGCGACGGCTTATGTAACGCTTGAACCCTGCAATCATTGGGGCGAAACGCCGCCCTGTGCGGATGCGCTAATTGATGCTGGTGTGTCGCGCGTTGTTGTGGCGCTGAACGATCCGGATGAACGGGTTAACGGACAAGGGATTGCTCATCTCCAAGACGCAGGCCTTGATATTGATGTCGGGGTGTGCGCGGAGGAAGCGCGCGATGTCAATGCGGGCTTTTTCCATCGTATTGACACCGGGCGCCCTTTGATCAATGTGCTCGACCCAGATGAATTGCGCATGGGGGATTTATTTTATGGTGCCACGTTTTTTGACGCCATTTTGATGGATCTCGACTATTGGCTTACATCAACTGCGCCGCAAGGAGATGCGTCGTTGTATGTCATCCTTGATGATACTGCGGTGACGCCTGCGTCATTGGGAAAGAAATCAAAAGCTGCCCGTGAATCGATTTGGTTGATCGTCCCGCGCGGCCGCTCCCCTGGCCGTGTGCAAACCATGCAGCATTATGTTGGCAATATTTTAGAAGCTGATATTTTCGAAGGCGGTCATGTGGATATGGAGGCGCTCCTCACAACATTAGGGCAGCAGGGTCTGACTCGTGTCGGTGTCGCTGAAAATTCCGACATGGCGGAGCGCCTCAAAGCAGCGCATTTGGTTTAAGATTTTTCGCTCAGAATTTTTTTGTAAAAGTCCAGCGAGTCGCGGATGTACACTTGTTTGGTGAATTTTCCTTCATAGGTTTGCGTACCCCCGGCAATAAGTTTCTCGGCCAACCCGTCTTCATGAATCACCCGGTTGATCGCATCGGCCAGTCCTTGCACATCGTCAATTTCAACCAACAGCCCGTCATGGTCATGGGTGACGTACGCTTTCGGGCCTGCGGCTTTGGCGGCGACAAGCGGGGTTTTGGCCGCCCAAGCATCCACGGTCACAGTGCCAAAAGGTTCATAACGGGAGGGGAACACGCAAATATCTGCGGCGGCGAGGAGCGACCCTCTATCATTGCGCCAGCCAAGAAAGCGCACCCGGTTGTCAAGTCCGAGATCGGTGCATTGTTGTTTGAGTTCTGCTTCAATCGGGCCTTCCCCGGCAATCCACAAATATGCTTCCGGCACTTGCAATAAAGACTCAAGCAAGATGTCGATGGCTTTTTTCTTGTGTAAGCGCGCAAGGGAAAGAAGCAATGGTACATCCTCGGGTGTATCAAGGCTTGCGCGCGGCGTTGGGTCGGCGTCAGGAAACTCAGCATAGGTATAGATAATTTTCGCGCGCTCTTGTGGCACCCCTTGGGCAACGATGTGATCGTAAAGATCCTGGGTCAGGCCGACGTGGTAATCGCATTTGGTAAAGCGTTCGCGTTTATAATAGCCGCCATACCACGCCACATTCACGTGATCACCTTCTACAGCGAAGATCCCTGCGCGGCCCATCCAATATTGAATAATGTCTGGTTGAAATTCTGCCACCATTTGGGCAATGACGCGTTTTGTCGGGCCTTTGAGCAGCTTGTTAAAAGATGCTGTGGCGACTTTGATGCCTTTGTCTTCAAGACTTTTGATGCGGAAGGTGTTTTCAGGCCGCGTCACGACCGCTTGCTCTATGGGAGCGTCGGCTAAGGCAAGCGCACATTCGAGGAAGATATTCTCTGCGCCGCCTTGGGTGGCGCCAGCCATCACATGCATCACTTTCATGGGAGTCTCGGCCCTTTATTCTTCAGGGCGATTTACCAATGCCCCACATTGGGCATGGATACCCAAGGTTCCTGCTTGGGTAAAGGGCCATTTTTCTGCAGAAATTCAATTGAGATATTATCAGGTGACCGAACGAAGGCCATATGTCCTTCGCGCGGCGGACGATTGATGGTGACGCCCATATCCATGAGGCGTTGGCAAAGAGCATAAATATCGTCCACCTCATACGCGAGATGGCCAAAATTGCGACCCTCACCATACTCTTCCGGGTCCCAATTATAGGTCAGCTCGATCATCGCCTCTTCATCGCCAGGGGCGGCCAGGAAGACGAGAGTATAGCGCCCAGCGTCATTTTCCATGCGCCGGAGCTCAACCAGGCCCAGTTTATTGCAATAAAAGTCGAGGGATTCATCAAGGTCACTGACCCGGACCATGGTGTGTAGATACTTCATCCGTGCACTTTGCTCATAATCGTTAAGCCATATTAAGATTTACCAGAGCCTACCCCACGAAATGAGCGCTGCCTAGGGGGCTCTGCCTTTCAGTGTTGCATCACGTTAAACAGATCTTAGCTCTCGTCTTGATAAGGTTAATGTCACCTATGTCACAAGATGAGATGTTCTGAGTTCACGTCATGTATGCGGGCGATCGCAAAAATATTGTCTTTCGAAAGCTAAGCCAGACTGCTTTGGATGACATCATCATGAAGCATGAACGGTTGGTGTCGGGGCGCCGTGAGGGAATGCGCGGCGATCTCTCTTATTGTGATCTCACAGGTCTTGATATGCGCGAGCGGAACCTCAGCCAGGCCAATTTAAGTGGGGCTATTCTTGCCGATGCACAGTTGGAGGGAACGAACTTTACTGGGGCCGAGCTTTTTTGCACGGATTTGCGCCGGGCAAACCTGACACGTGCCCGCTTGCGAGGGGCGAATTTGCGCGGGGCGTGCATGCAAGGGGCGGATCTCACCAAGGCGGATTTGACGCAAGCGGATTTGCGCGACGGCGCCATCGCGCAGCGCGGACCTGGTGGGCGATTACATCTGTTGCGTCACGATCAGTCATCATCGCATCTTCCCGCTGCTCTTTATCGCGAAGATCGGTTGCTGCGGTTTCGGCATTCCTATTCGTTTTCGATCACATGTAATTTGTCCCATGCAATCTTGCGTCATGCGACAGTCATTGGGGCAAATCTTCGTGATGCAGTGCTTGATCATACGGATTGCCGTCATGCCAGTTTTCGAGATTCTAATTTAACACATAGTTCTTTTGAGCACGCTGTGTTGATGGATTGCAATCTGACAAACACTGTCAAAGATAAAGCCAACTTTGAGCACGCCATTAACGATCGCCCAGCGGGCCATGTATGGGATGCGTTTGAAGAACCTATCGAAGAGTTGCTTGCCGCCCATGAAAGATGGATGCAAAGCGGCGGTGGTGAAGGAGCGCCAGTGGATTTCACCGGCTGCGATTTGCGGTCTTTGCGATCTTTGGCTGGGGCGAAACTCACTGCGCTCTCTGCGGCGTCGGCCAATGTGGTGGGTCTCGATATGACAGGCGCGGAATTGCAAGGCGCAAACTTCCGTGGTGCTGATCTACGTTACGCGACGTTTCGTGATGCTGATTTGCGTGGCGCTCAGTTTACAGGCGCGCGTCTAGAACGGGCTGATTTCCGGCACGCCAATTTCAGTCCGCTTGTACTTGAAAATGGTCAGTGTGTGATGACAAATTTTGAGAAGGCGCATGCGGCCTATGCGACTTTTGTTGGGGCGAATATGGATCGCGCGCGGTTTGAAGGTGCGGATCTGCGCTATACCGATTTCCGCCATGCACAATTATCTGGCACGCATTTTGGCTCTGCCGTCATGGAAGGCTTGCAGTGTGAGCATTCTGCCTTACGTGAAGCGACGTTTGATAACGCGGCGGATATTCACTTGCTGGCGAGTTAAGTGGATGCGTCAAGGGCATATGCATGTCCGCTTTTCTTCCAAAAACAGACATGATGTTGAGGGGCCAATCACTTCCGCTTCTGACCCAAAGCGGACATTGATTAGCTTTTCTTTCTTCTCTGAAAGTGCTCAATCCCAGCTAAAAATAGAAAAGGCACGATTGCCATAAAGTAAGCAATTAAGAACCCGCCATAAATGATGGGATTGTCTATATTCTGAATAATGTTATTGGGAAAATTATCGGGTAGGTCCCCATCTAAATATTTGCCGAGTAAAGCTGTGGGGATGCAGATTAAGAAAATGACATTACCAATGACAAATGCATATAAGTATATCTTCTTAATTGGAATATCTTCCATTACTTTAAAAGCCCCAATTTATGACCATTTAAAATAGTTTCCGCTGCATACTCATGCATACATCACATAATATTAACTAGGCCACAACTTAAGCCGTATCCGACCGATTGAGCTGATAGCTTCTTGCCAATAGCAATGTTTTTTCTTCGTTATATTGTAAAGTGAGTAAATGTATTTCAGCCATGATCCACCACCATAAAATGCTATGAGGATCGCTACGAATAACAAACTATGTTCAGCATCCCAACCAATTTGACCATTTATCAGTCGCGCTATCCCAAGTATACCAAGGCATAAGATCAACGAGACAAATAGTGCGTGGATAAATAGGATTAGAAGGTTTCGAGAGAACATCTGCATTTGAAGAATGACAATCTTAAGAATGAAGCTAACAATGTCCGCGTTTGGCTATTAACTGACACTAGCACAACTCATAGGACATGTCAGCTCTTGTGCAAAAGCGGACATGTATGGATGAAACAAGAACACTCTCAGTGAGCATAAAAAACTGGGCGCATCTCAGGGGAAGATGCACCCAGCTTTGGGGGATGAGGGAGCTTTCGTTTTACGCGTTGATGGTTTGCACTTTAGGCGCGCTGCCTGAAATCTCAATGCGCCGTGGTTTCAACGCTTCCGGCACTTCACGTGTCAGTTCGATATTGAGCAAGCCATTGCGAATATCAGCGCCGGACACGATCACATGATCGGCGAGCTCGAAACGGCGCTCAAAATTACGTGTGGCGATGCCGCGATGGAGGTATTCTGCTTTATCGTTTGATGCCGCTTTCTTTCCTGACACGCGTAAGGTCTGGTTATGGACTTCAACTTCAAGCTCGTCCTCAGTAAAGCCGGCGACAGCAATGGAGATGCGATAGGCATTCTCGGCGGTTTTTTCTATATTATAGGGGGGATAACTTTGGCTGGTGGCTTCGTTCGTGCGGCTGTCGAGCAGATCGAAGAGCCGGTCAAAACCAACGCTGGAACGGTAATAAGGTGTAAAATCAAGGGAACGCATGTCATATCCT
>JANQLI010000346.1 GCA_028280675.1 Alphaproteobacteria bacterium | reverse complement strand
TCGGGGGTGAGATAATCCTCGATCCGCACAATCTCATCTTTTAACTGCAGTTTTTTCTTTTTGAGGCGGCGCAATTGCAACTCATTACTGCGTCCACTGTCTTCAAGTGCGTGAATCGCCATATCAAGATCATGGTGTTCCTCGCGTAAGGCGGCGAGGCGGCTCAGTAATTCAGACTCTTTGGGGGTCATGTCTGCCAATTTCCTGCTTCTCAAGCGCCAAAGACATATTTTATAGACTATCATGATACGTGCGGAAAAAACAGCATCTCTCTTAAGGGCAACACCATGAGTGATCCAACACAACGACCGGCGCAGGATTTTTGGCCATTTTCTCTTGAGGTCTATCGTAAACCTGGCGTGGAAGGGGCTTGCCTCTCTTTGCAGGATGAGGCAGGGCTGGATGTGAATGCGGTGCTGTTTTGTTGTTGGGCCGGTGCGAGCGGCTATGGCTGCCTTACGGATCTTGAAATGGAGGCCGTATTTGGCGTCACCCAGTCCTGGAACGTTTCGGTTGTCAAACCGTTACGGTCGGTCCGGCGTGTTTTGAAGGATCATATTGGACCAGCACCGGAAGGGCCCGTTGCGGCGTTACGTCAGGCTGTGAAGGATATTGAGCTGGAAGCAGAATGGCACGAGCAGCGCTTGCTCGGCGATCTTTTGCAGCGCGATCCGGATCAAGGCACTTCGCGTCAGGCGATACGCATAAACTTTGAGTCCTATTTTAAGAAGGCACAGGTCGCGCTCACGCCAGAACGGGATAAGCATTTGACTTTTCTTGAAGATGCAGCCCTTGATATATAATCATTATACAGAAGATATGCGTCATATGGCGGGGTGCGAAGAAATGTCGCGAAAAATGAATATATGGCTTCTTTCAGAAGCACTTTCTAACACCTTGTTTTAATATGGTTTTTAGGCGCAATGCACGTGGGTGTTTGGGGCGGCGGATAAATTTTATGGCTTTTCAAGGGTTTGTATGGTGCCATTTTTCCCCTGACAAATCGCCAGATTTATGGTCTAATCTCTATGTCTAAACACAAGGAGGACAGACCCTATGGCTTTAGAATCGCATCTGGTTGAACTGAGTGAAAAACACCGTAAACTTGAACTAGCGATTGAAGAAGAATTACAACACCCGGGTAGTAGTGATCTCCGCATAAGCGAGCTAAAGCGAGAAAAATTAAAGATCAAAGATGAAATTGAGAAATTGAAGAAAACTGTACACTGATTTTTCAATACGCTATCTGGATTGAAGCGCCTGAAATGGCAGCTCAAAAAAGCCCGTCACGATGTGGCGGGCTTTTGTGTTGTGTCATCATGCGAAAGCTTAATCCGGCACGCGCTCGCGCAATTTAAATTTTTGAATTTTCCCTGTTGACGTTTTTGGGAGTTCACCAAAAACAACATGTTTCGGGCATTTAAAGCGGGCAATGCGGTCACGGCAAAAGTCGATCAAGTCTTGCTCTGTCACTGCGTCAGCATCGTCGCGTAGCTCAATAAAGGCGCATGGGGTTTCGCCCCATTGGTCGTCCGGGCGGGCGACAACGGCAGCCGTTGCCACTGCGGGATGTTGATAGAGCGTATCTTCCACCTCAATGGAGGAAATATTTTCTCCACCCGAAATAATGATGTCTTTCGAGCGGTCTTTCAGTTGAATGTAATTGTCCGCATGCCAAACGCCAAGATCGCCAGAATGGAACCATCCGCCAGCAAGAGCTTCGTCTGTGGCGTCCGGATTCTTTAAATACCCTTTCATGACCACATTGCCACGGAACATGACTTCGCCGATAGTTTCACCGTCGCGCGGAACTTCCGCCATGGTTTTCGGGTCACGTACGGAGAGACCTTCCAGAACCGGATAACGAACCCCCTGACGCGCTTTAATGTGGGCGCGTTCATCATCAGGCAAGTCATCCCATTCACTGTGCCACGCATTGATGGTCGCCGGGCCATAGGTTTCCGTGAGGCCATAGAGATGGATGACGTCAAAACCTGCTGTGTCCATTGCCGCCAGCACGGCCGCAGGGGGCGGTGCAGCGGCGGTAAAGAAACTGACGCGGTTAGCAAGCTCTTGACGTTCCTGATCGGTCGCATTGACGATCATGCTCATGACAATCGGTGCGCCGCACATGTGTGAGACATTGTATTCTGTACAAGCTTTGAAAATGTTTTCCGCATTCACTTTGCGCAGACAAATGTGGGTGCCAGCGACCGCACTGATCGTCCAAGTGAAACACCAGCCATTACAATGAAACATCGGCAGCGTCCAAAGATAGACGGGGTTCTGGTTCATCGATGTGGTGACGGCATTTCCTAAGGACAGTAAGTAAGCCCCGCGGTGATGATAAACGACGCCTTTTGGATTGCCTGTTGTGCCTGACGTGTAATTGAGACTGATGGCGTCCCACTCATCGCTTGGCCATTCCCATGCAAAGTTGGGATCGCCCTCAGCGATAAAACTTTCATAATCAATCTCACCAATAAGCTCGCCGCCCTCATAAGCCGGATCATCAATATCGATGACATACGGTTTATCATCGCAGATGGTCAGTGCTTCTTTGACAACAGATGAGAACTCCCGGTCCACGATCAACACATCGGCTTCGCCATGATCGAGAATAAAAGCAATGCCAGCCGCATCAAGGCGGATGTTGACGGTATTCAGAACAGCTCCCATCATCGGCACGCCATAATGGGCCTCCAACATTGCGGGGATGTTCGGCGCAACTATCGCGACGGTGTCACCCTTCTTAAGATCCTTCTTTACCAGAGCTGATGCCAAGCGCCGGCAACGGCTGTAAAATTCTTCGTATGTGTAACGAAGATCGCCATGCACGATGGCGTCATGATGGGGATAGGTCATGGCGGCGCGTTCTAAAAAGCTTAAAGGTGTCAGTGCTTGAAAATTAGCCGCCGTCTTATCGAGGTGCGTATTATAGATATTGCTCATTAGAGTGGTCCTGATGTGATGTTTGGCTTGTCCGAAGGGCTGCTGTCTTCCGCAATTATGTGCCTGAAAAGGCAATTCTCATCAAGGCGGTGCTGTGTGAATTTTTCTCAACAAAGGACACCCTTTTGACCGCCATCTAGGACTTGCAAAAAACGAATGAGCCTGAAAGAGTAGCGCTCCAAACAGAGGCGAGGGACGTCATTTGCTGTCGCACGATGCCCGCAAGCCACTGAATCCAAAAGAGGAATATCACCTCCATGCGTTTTCAAGATAAGGTTGTGATTGTCACCGGAGCGGGCCGAGGGATTGGTCTGGCCTGTGCGCAGCGTTTTGCCAAAGAAGGCGCGAAAGTCGTTTTGGCGGATGTTGACGAAAGTGTGGGGCAAGACGCCACAGATGACCTGCGCGAGAATGGGCATGATGCACTTTTTGTACATGTGGATATTAGCGAGCGGTTGCATATTCATAATCTGCTTGCCGCGACGCTTGACAGCTATGACCGGGTGGATGTTTTGGTCAACAATGTCGGTATTGCGATTGCCGGTGAATTTTTGGAGCTGACGGAAGCAGATTATAATCAGGTGATGGACGTCAATCTCAAAGGCGCTTTCTTGACATGTCAGGCCATTGCCAAACAAATGGTGAAACAAATTGAAGATGCATCCCCCGCTGATGAAGAACTGGGATACGCCATTATCAATATGTCGTCTGTCAGTGCGATCACAGCCAGCAGTGATAATATCATCTATGCGGCCTCGAAGGCGGGTCTTAATCAGTTGACACGCGGGATGTCATTATCGCTCGCGCCCTATGGCATTCGGGTGAATGCGATTGGCCCCGGAAATATCAATACCGATACCGCGAACGATGTCGCGATCAATACAAAATCACGGGAGGCTGTGCTGTCACGCACACCACTTGGCCGTATTGGCGATGCGGATGAAATCGCTTCTATTGCCGCGTTCCTCGCGTCAAGTGACGCTGCCTATGTCACAGGGCAATGTCTCTATGCGGATGGCGGGCGTCTTGCTTTGAACTATACGGTCTCAAAAGGCAAAAGCGCGTAAAGCTTGTTCATATAAAAAGCGCAGATAAAAATCCGCGCTTTTTACTTTTTCTAAGATGTGAAACTTAGTTTTCGTTTTCACGCTCGGCGAGTTTCTTATCTAATCCTGCGAAAACAGAATCTGCATCATATTCAGCTTCAGAATTTTCTTCTGCAGGCGCAGGCTCTGATGGCTCGGCAAAAACGGGTTGTTCGGGTGCAGCTTCCGGCTCAGGCGTTGCGATAGCCGCTGAGACGGTTTCCTCAACCGGTTCAGGGATGTTTTCTTCTGGCACAGTTTCACTTGTTGGGAGGATCGTTCCCGCTTTTTCAGCCGCTTTGCGCGCACGCGCTTCAGCGCGGGCTTTTTTCTCTGCTGCTTTGCGCACAACGTCATCAAGCTCCATCTGTGTGCAGAGCGCGAGAGAGACCGGATCGACAGGTTTGAGGTTGGATGAGTTCCAATGGGTCCGATCCCGAATGGCGTTGATGGTTGGCTTTGTCGTGCCGATCAATTTGGCGACTTGCGCATCGCTGACCTCCGGATGATTGCGGATCATCCAATAGATCGCATCAGGCTTATCCTGCCGCCGTGACAGCGGCGTATAGCGCGGGCCTTTGCGTTGTGGGCGTTCTGGCACTTCATGCTTCGGCGCTGGCACTTCCAACTTCACCGTGCTGTCTTCTTGGGCTTTCTCAATAACCTCACGGGTGAGCTGACCGGCGGCAACTGGGTCCATCCCTTTAATCCCTTGCGCCACTTCGCCATCGGCGATGCCTTTGACTTCAAGAGGATGGAGTCCGCAAAACTCGCCAATTTGTTCGAAGGTCAATGAGGTGTTATCGACCAACCAGACCGCAGTGGCTTTCGGCATAAGAGGTGTCGCCATGATCATGTCCTTTTCATTTCATCAATGCCTTTGGGTGAGACGCGTCCATAGGCAGTGGGTCTCGCGAAGCGGCCGCTCCGCAGATCAATAAACCAGCGATGTGAGGGATATTGATCGCGATAAGGGGTGTCAGCCCTTATCAAAGTGGCCTCTATATACTGCCTTTTGCCGCATTTGAAAACGGCTTTATGAGGCCATAGAGCACTTTTTAGGCGGGTGGCCGCTTAGGTGGTCAGGACGATTTTCCCCATATGTTGGCTGCTTTCCATCAGTTTGTGGGCCTTTGCGGCATCTCCCAAAGGAAAGGTCGAATCAATCAATGGCTTGATTTTACCCTGGTCCAATAGGGGCCAGATATGTGTGCGGAGATTTTCCGCAATGGCCGCCTTAAATGCCGTATCACGCGCGCGCAGGGTCGAGCCCGTTAGGCTCAACCGTTTCAACATCACCGGCATGAAATTGATGTCAGCTTTGGCGCCCTTCAGCATGGCGATGCTGATATGACGGCCATCGGGGTCTAAACATTTGATGTTGCGGGCAAAATAATCTCCACCCACCATATCCAAGATGACGTCCACCCCGCCAAATTCTGACTTAATCACCTCCACGTAATCCTCTGTGCGATAGTTAATCGCGCGGTCCGCGCCCAGACTGCGGCAAGTCGTGCATTTTGCATCCGACCCAGCCGTTGTGATGACGGTTGCGCCAAACGCTTTGGCCATTTGGATCGCTGTTGTGCCGATGCCGCTTGTTCCACCATGAACCAGAAAAACCTCTCCGGCCTTCAATTGTCCCCGATCGATCATATTGGACCAAACCGTGAAGGTTGTTTCCGGCAGGGCAGCCGCGTCGATATGCGAGAATCCTTTCGGTATGGGCAGGCATGTTGTCGCGGGGGCAGTGCAATATGCGGCATAGCCGCCACCCGTCACAAGGGCGCACACCTGATCCCCGTTTGTAAGCGTTGTGACGTCCTTACCTGTCGCGACAACCTCGCCAGCAACTTCAAGGCCCAGAATGTCTGAGGCCCCTGGGGGCGGGGGATAATGTCCTTGCCGTTGCACCACGTCAGGTCGGTTCACCCCGGCGGCGGAGACTTTGATCAACACCTCATCATCCTTTGGTGTGGGACAGGGGATAGACTCCAGCGTTAAGACATCCGGATCGCCGAATTCTGGGGTTGTGATGGCCTTTATATGGCTGGGAAGCTCTGTCATACTCAGCTCTGTAGGGTTGTTTATGCCGGAGGAAATGCGCCATGGATATCGACGATCTGGAACCGCGTCCAGCCAAAAAGGCGAGCTTAGCAGCAGAGGATCTCTCGCTTTACTCGCTTGAGGACCTTGAGGCGCGCATTGCGGAGTTAAAAGCGGAAATCCAGCGCTGCGAAGAAATGATTGCCTCCAAGCAGGGCTCGCGGCAGGCGGCTGAATCCGTGTTCAAATAGCTGCGGAGTTCCCCTTAAAGCTGTATTCACACCCCTTTAAGTCCTGAAATCCGATTTCCTTAATAGAAGGTTAACAGTCCATGCCTGCTGTCTTGGCATAGCTTTCGCATTTCACTACGCTGAACGGCCAAATATGGGGTTGCGGTTTGGAATGAGACATGTTCCTCACGCGATTTCGGTGGGGTCAAGAGATTAAAAATTAAAGTGAATAAGGCGTATCGTATGAGTAACGAACTGCCACCAAGTGCAGAGTTGGGTGCATCATCAACATTAGCAAGACCATCAGCCGATTTTGAAGGGGCGGTGATCCGGTTTGTGTCATCGACCTTGTTTGATCGTGTTTTCCGTGAAGGCATGGCGCTGGTTGAGGATACGGCCGCGTATCTGGATGGGCCGGGCCGTGAAGATTCAAAAGAGCTGTCCCGTGCTGTTGCGCTTGCCTATGCCGGGGAAAGCATGCGCCTGACCACGCGTCTGATGCAGGTCGCCTCATGGCTGTTGGTGCAGCGGGCAATCGAGGAAGGGGAAATGACTCCCTATGAAGCTCTTTCGGACAAGTATCGTTTAGGCGCGGCAGAAGTGTGCCGGGGCCAGAGCTTTAAGCCTTTTGAGGAATTACCGGACCGCTTACAGGAGCTGCTTGTGCAGAGTGAGTATATTTACGATCAGGTAAGCCGTCTCGACGAACAGCTATATCAGCCTGTGGAAAAGGAAAATGTCGTCGCGGGTCAAGTGGACCGCCTACAGCAACTCTTCGGTGGGGGACGCCGATTCGACGTGTAAGACAGTTCACGTCACCCAATAGCAAAGGCGCGGCTCTTATTTAAGAGACCGCGCCTTTTTCATGCCATCTTGAGGCTTGAAACCTCACGGGATCTATCCTTATTTCAGGAAGCCCTCATATTTCTTGTTAAATTTGCTTACACGACCGGCTGAATCGATCAAGTGCGATCCACCGCCTGTCCAGGCAGGGTGTGTGGTTGGGTCAATGTCCAACTTCAAGGTGTCGCCTTCTTTACCGTATGTGGACCGCGTCTGGAATGTGGTGCCATCCGTCATTTCCACGGTGATCATGTGGTAATCAGGGTGAATATCTTTTTTCATGGTCTTTAACTCGTCATATCAGCGCTGAAGAGCGCCAGAAAGCGCGGGTTATAACGCCAAGATGCCGAAGGCGCAAGGGGGCAGTGGGGTGATGGCGGTCTTTGCGGACAAAATTGGCCAGATCCTTGTAATTTCCGCATAAACCCTTAAGTGTGAGGGGATTTCATTGGGCTGAAGGAAGGCGAGAGCGTGAGCGACACGAGCCAAAATAGCGGGGCGGAGTTTGCCGCCGCCATGCAGCGGGAGGCGGCCGGCCGGAAATCCAAGAAGGATTTACGCCCGCTTCTCGGGCTCTGGCCTTTCTTAAAGCAATATAAAGGCATGCTCTGCCTTGGCCTGGTTTTCTTGCTTCTCGCTTCGGCAGCGACGCTTGCTTTCCCATGGGCGTCTGGGCAAATGGTGGATAATGGGTTTGGCGGTGATAATGCCGAGCTGATTGATTCCTATTTTGTTGAGTTTATGGGGATCGCTTTCTTAATGGTGCTGTTCAGCTCAATTCGCTTTTTTGTTGTCAGTTGGATTGGTGAGCGGGTGGTGGCCGATGTGCGTGATGCGGTGTATCGCCATGTCACCTCTCTCAGCCCCAGCTTTTATGAAGTGACAAAAACCGGTGAAGTGATTTCACGTCTGACAACCGATACCACGCTGATTCAAAATGTTGTTGGCTCAACCATTTCGATTGCCCTGCGCAGCACGGTCAACGCAATCGGCGCGCTGGTGCTGCTTTTTATGATCAGCACGAAACTGACTTTGCTCGTGCTGATGGTTGTGCCGGTCTTGCTTGTGGTGCTGGTCGTGCTTGGCAAACCGATGCGGACCTTATCACGATCTAACCAAGATCGCATTGCCGATACCGGCGCCCATGCCAGTGAAAGTTTGAATGCCATCCAAACCGTACAAGCCTTTACCCATGAAGACCTTGATCGCAAAGAATATGGCGAGTCTGTTGAAGCGGCCTTCCACGTTGCGATCCGGCGTTTTCTTGTCCGCGCTGGCTTTATGACCATCTTCGGCGCTTTGATCTTTGGCGCTGTCATTTTGGTCCTTTGGGTCGGCGCGCAAGATGTGATTTCGGGCACAATGCAGAGCGGCGATTTGGTGGCCTTTATTGGCTATGCCCTTTTTCTGGCGATGGGGGCGGCGAGTTTAAGCGAAGTCTGGGCCGAGGTGCAGCGGGCTGCCGGTGCGGCTGAGCGTTTGATTGAGCTTCTCAATGTTGAGGCCGATATTGATGTTCCGGAAAACCCCGTCGCCATGCCGACACCGGCTGTTGGACGGGTTGAGCTGCGCGATGTGACATTCCATTATCCGACACGGCCGGAAGTGTCGGCCTTGGATGGATTAAACTTACGTGTCGAGGATGGGGAAACGGTTGCTCTGGTTGGTCCATCGGGTGCTGGAAAAACAACCGTATTTCAATTGCTGTTGCGCTTTTATGACCCGCAAAGTGGCCAAATCATGATTGATGGCGTCAACATTAAAGAGGCCTCACCGCAAGAGTTCCGTAAACGGATCAGTGTTGTACAGCAAGACACGGTGATCTTCTCAGGCAGTGTCATCGAAAACATCCGCTATGGCCGTCCTAACGCGACTGATGATGATGTGCATGAAGCTGCTGTGGCAGCGTTGGCTGATGATTTTATCAAAGACCTGCCGAATGGCTATGAAACCGTGCTCGGTGAACGCGGGACAACGCTGTCCGGCGGTCAACGTCAGCGGATCGCCATTGCCCGTGCGATCTTGCGTGATGCGCCAATTCTTCTTTTGGATGAGGCGACAAGCGCTCTTGATGCGGAAAGTGAGCGCCTGGTGCAAACTGCGCTGGATCGGATCATGAAGGGCCGAACAACCATCGTGATTGCGCATCGATTGGCAACGGTCGTGAAGGCGGATCGCATTGTTGTGATGGAAAATGGCCGTGTGGTTGATATGGGCACCCATGACGAGCTTAGCCAAAAAGACGATGGCCTTTACGCCTACCTTGCTGATCTCCAGTTTGGCGCAGGTGAGCAACCAGGTGATCTGCCGGGCGCGGCGCAGGTGGAGGCCGCCATCCCTGCGGAATAATGGCCGATAGGCGGAGTTTTTCGCCGATTCCCATCGTGTTTTTTCGTCTTTCCGGTGACAATATTTGAGAGATTCATTGTCGGGAGCATGTCTGCGGGGGCTTAAGATGAATTCCTTCTTGAAATACACACTTTATACGCTTGGCGGGTTCATCGTTGCTGTGGCGCTGTTCAGTGGTTGGTACTTTTGGAATGCGGGCGGGTTTAAAGACCTGAAACCCCGTTTCGCCGGATCGTGTAATCCGGTTGTGGGCGAAGGCAGCGCGGAAGATCTCATCATCGATCGTGACACAAACTTGGTGTACATCTCGGCGTTTGATCGTCTGGGATCGCAATCACAAAAGGGATTGCTCGGCACGATCTCCATTTATGATCTCTCTTCTGGCGCGGGCCGTTTTGAGATGACCGAGATGGCTGAACCTACAGGCTTGCATCCCCATGGTATTAGTCTTTATAAGGATGAAAATGGGAATAAACGTCTCTTTGTCATTAGTCATCTCGCCGAAGAAGATGTGATTGAACTTTTCGATATTGCAGAGGATGGCAGTCTTATTTATGTCGAAACCATTCGCGGGCCTCTTTTGGTGTCGGCCAATGGGATTGCGGCGGTTGGTCCGCGATCGTTTTATATCGCTAATGATAGCGGCGCCCTTGAAGGGGCCGGCCAGTTTATTGACATGACGTTCGGCACAGGGTCTGTGCCCTTTACGTATTATGATGGGACGAACATGCGATCGGTGGCCGATGCGCCGACAGCAGGCGGCATTGCGGTGAGCGCAGATGGCTCTCAGCTCTATCTTGCTGCGACGTCGCAAAAGCGCGTCTTGATTTATGACCGCGATGTGCAAACCGGTGATGTGACCCTCCGCACCAGTGTCGATTTGAATACAGGTGTTGACAATGTGCGCGTTGCCGAGGATGGGGCGCTCTGGGTGGCTGGGCATGCGAATACCATTGCCTTAGTTGGCCATTTTACAAGCGGCGGGAAAGACCCTGCGCCCACGCAAATTTTCCGCATTCCAATCCTGAATGGCGATCCGGGAGACCCGGAGGAGATCTATGTCAATGGCGGGGAAGAAATATCTGCGGGCTCTGTGGCTGCTGTCCATAATGGCCAAATGCTTGTAGGGTCGATTACAGCCAAAAAATTCCTGATATGTGATTTTGACTAAAAGTGACGCAAGTCAGAAAAATGGGGCTGGTTTCGCTGGAAACCGGCCTTTTTCTTTGCCATCATTTCTACATAGTTTCGTTCTATGTTGTGCGCAAATCTTTCGTGACGCGTACCGAATTCTTCAGATGTCACCCTCGTACGATTTAAGGTGTTGAACAATGGGAAAACTTTTTCGCGGTCTCTTTTTTCTCGTCATCCTGGTTATCGCCGGATTAATTTTTGCGCCGAATTTTATTCCAGCGGATGTGTATAAGCCGCGCGTCCAACAGGCCGTCAGTGAGGCTTTGGGACGTGAGGTCACCATGGCGGGTGACATACGGTTCCAATTCTTCCCGACCGTTGATGTTGTTGTGGAGGATGTCAGTGTTGCCAATGTCCCCAATGGAAAAGCCCCTGTCTTTGCACAAATGGATGAAATGGCGGTGGGGCTGGATGTGAGCTCTCTTCTGAGCGGCGCTATAGGTGTGGATCGTTTCACCCTGACGCGCCCGCAAATTTATTTGGAAGTGGATTCCAAGGGACGGAGCAATTGGGAATTTGAAGGCCTTGAGGATGATAGCGCTTCAAAACAAGGGAGTGCTTCCGATCCGTCAGGCGATCAAAATGACGATGGCTTTGCCATCAACACAATCACCTTTGGTGATATTCGTCTTATTGATGGAAGTGTCAGTTACCGCACACCCAACGGTGAAGAGGTGTTCTCAGACATCAATCTCGCTTTGGGAATGACGTCGTTGGATGAGCCACTGCGTGTAGACGGCAATATGGGGTATAAAGATAAACCTGTGAATGTGGCTCTTGTTTTGGACCGCCCGCGTTTCATGACCGAGGGCGGCGAAAGTCAAGTCGGTCTTGAACTTGACTCGGCCTATGGCAAAGGGTCTTTTCAGGGCAGTGTTACGCAAGGCGCAGATCAGAACATCTCGCTTACCGGTCAAACGGATATGAATATTTTATCTGTGGGGCAACTCATGGATGACCTCACCGGCGAGAAGAACGGTCTTGATAACCTGAAAGCGTTAACCTTGTCGGGCGCCTTAAATGGCAATGCTGAGAAAGCGACATTTTCAAAGGTCAGTGTCAAGCTCAACGATATGTCAGGCGCGGGCAATCTCTTTTTGAATTTAGCGAATAAGAGACCGTATCTCAGTGGTGCTCTCGCGCTCAATAGGCTCGACTTTAATGACCTCATGGGGACATCCAGCGCGCAAGGCGCAGGCGGTAACGCACGTGACGGACAATCTGCCGGAGCCCAAAGCAGCAACCCATCATCTGGTTGGGATGCCACGCCTATGGACCTATCGGCATTGCGAAGCTTCAATGCAGATTTGGACATCACAGCGGATAAACTGTTTTTCCAAGAACTCCGTTTTGGAAAGTCGGATGTTGCGTTAAAACTTCGTGGTGGTGTCTTAACAACGAATCTCAAGCAAATTGCCCTTTATCAAGGAACCGGGTCTGGAATATTAACACTGGATGCGCGTCAGAATGTGACGCAAATTTCCTCGCAGTTTACACTTAACAACCTGGCCACGCTGCCCTTCCTCACAGACGCGCTTGGACTTGATCGTATCGAAGGCCTTGGCTCGTTTTCTTATGATGTCACTACGCGAGGCCGGTCGCAAAAACAGTGGGTGGGCAATTTACAAGGCATCAGTCAATTGAAAGTCATTGACGGTGCTTGGCGCGGTGTGAACTTGGCGGATATGGCGCGGACGTTACAAACTTTTCTGGGGTCAAGTTCTGCCAATGAGGGAGCTGGGCAGGCAAACGTCGGCAATAATGAAAAGACTGATTTTGCGGAACTCGGCGGCACGTTTCAAATCAAGAATGGGGTTGTGCAAAACACAGACTTGAGTTTGCTCAATCCTTTTATACGGGTCGCGGGGAAAGGGTCGATCAATTTGCTTCAGCAAAATGTGTCATTTCGTTTGAAGCCGAACTTTGTGAAGTCTGCCATCGGGCAAGGTGGGGATGCGGCCCTGAAAGGTGTCTCTGTCCCGATAGTGGTGCAAGGCCCTTGGACGGATATTTCCTATCAAGCGGATTTTGCCAGCATCATTGGCGAGGCGTTATTGCCTGGGCAGGGGATTGAAGAGCCGGAAGATCTTCTCAAAGGTGTGTTGGA
>JANQLI010000336.1 GCA_028280675.1 Alphaproteobacteria bacterium | reverse complement strand
GACTTCTGGCATCGTGATTGGGACGCCGGGTGGCTCAACGATCTTCACATCCATCTTTCAAGTTTTGTTGAATGATTTGGAATACGGCATGTCAACCCGAGATGCTGTGGATACACCGCGGTTTCATCATCAGCTCCCAAAAGTCAAAACGCTGCGCTTTGATAAAACGCGCGTTGTGGATGAAGATGTGCGCGCCGCATTGCGAAAGCGTGGTTATGAAACTATCGTCAACCCGTGGGGCGACATGGGCGATATTCATTCCATCAATTTACTTGGTCAGGACCCGGAAGCCGCCTCTGATCCACGGGGGCGGGGGGAAGCGCGTATTCTTGACCGCGACAAACGCGCCTGGCTGCCCTTTTGATGTGCATGGATTAAGCAGACGAACGTGACTTGAGTCTGTGCTCGCCTATCACATCTTCAATCACCTGAAACACATCGGTGATGGTGATCGGTTTGCTTAAGTAACCATCCATTCCTGCATCCAAATAGCGTTCACGCGAGCCCTTCATGGCGTCTGCCGTCACCGCAATAATGGGTGTGTGCCGCGCATCGCCTGGCAGGGCGCGTATCCGTGCGCACGCTGACATGCCATCCATGCCTGGCATGTTGATGTCGAGCAAGATCAGATCAAAGGAGTCTTGCATCAATGCTGCCATGGTCTCTAAGCCGTCATTGACAAGATGGACGTTATGCCCTGCGGCCTCTAAAATGTCGGTGATCACCTTCTGATTGACAGGGTTGTCCTCTGCGACAAGCACTTTCAATGCGCCAAGTGATGCGGGGAGTGTTTGAGGGGGAGAGGGCGTATCGACCACTGTGAGATGTGCTTCCTCTGTGGATGGGCGGAGCGAAACCGTGTCGGTCGGCAGAGTGAACCAAAACGTGCTTCCCTTGCCTTCTTCACTCGACACACCAATGGTTCCGCCCATCAATTCGACCATTGATTTGCAGATTGCAAGGCCAAGCCCGGTTCCGCCGAACATGCGTGTGGTGGAACTATCCGCTTGGGTAAACTTATCAAACAGTTTGGCCTGGTTGTTTTCAGCGATGCCGATGCCTGTGTCAGACACGGCAAATCGCAAGTATCGCTGGGTGTTGTCTATATCTTCATCAACGGAAAGCTCCACTTGGCCTTCTGATGTGAATTTAAGGGCATTATTGATGAAGTTGACGAGAATTTGTTGAATGCGGGTTGGGTCATTGTTCACAATGACATCAATACGCGGATTTAAGTTGACAGAGAATTTGATATTCTTTTCTTCAAACCGTGGTTTCCAGACATGTTCAATGCGTTCGAATAAATCAGAAATATCAAACTCGGTTTTTTCCAGCTCTAAATATCCAGCCTCAATTTTTGTTAAGTCAAGAATGTCATTCAAAAGTTCTAACAATGACTCACCTGATTCATGAATGATGCGGATTTTTTCATATTGATCATCTGAAGCGGCTTGTTTCAATAAAAGGCTAGACATGCCCAGAATGCCATTCATAGGCGTGCGCAATTCGTGACTCATCGTTGCAAGAAATTCGGATTTTGCCCTATCGGCGGCGCGGGCTTCATCGCGCGCTTGTTTCAGTTCAACGGCGAGTTGCGCCTTATTCGTTGCGATTTCTTCTAAACGCCGCGAGCTGTTTTCGAGCGCTAATATTTTACGCTCCAATTCCGTATGCACGTCATCAAGTTCTTTTTCACGTAGCTTCTGTTCTGTGATGTCCTTCGCTGCGCCGCGAAATCCGATCCATTGCTTTTGCGTATTGTAGAGGGGGACGGCATTAAACGTCAGCCAAAGGCGGTGGCCATCTTTGTGTAGCAGATCGACTTCGACATTGCGAAAGGGATGTTCCTGAAGAAAGTGTTTGCGTGCGATGGCGATGGCCCGATGGTTAACGGTGTCATCAGGAAGATAGCGGAAGATTGTCTCTCCGAGAGCCTCATGCCGGCTATATCCGGTGATGTCTTCAAAACGATCGGTCAGGAATGCCCATGTGCCGCTTTGCGTGATTTCAAAGACAAATTCACCAGATGATTCAATGACGTCTTTGAAACGTTGCTCACTTTCAGAAAGGTTAAGCTGCGCAAGTTTCATATCGGTGATGTTTTCAAGTAATCCCACGCTTCGGGTTATCGACCCATCTTTTGCAAATTCACTATGAGCATGTAGATTAACCCAAATCGACTCGCCATTTTGATGCAGTATGCGAAATTGAATGTTGTAGGGTTCTTTGGTTCTTAAATGCTCAAGAAGAGAGGATTGATAGTGTGCGGAATCATCTGGGTGAATGATATTTTGCAATTCTTCAGGGTCTAAGTCTTCACCTTCGGTGAGACCAAGCATGTGATATATTTGCGGCGCCCAATAACTTTCGCCTGTAATGGTATTGTGTTCCCAAATGGCCCCGTTGGTGGATTGTACCGCAAGGTCATAACGTTTCTGTACGCGTTCCGTTTGCCGCACTTGATGAGAGACGCGGACATTCGTTTCTGTGATATAGGCTAGCACAAAGGCCACCAAAAAGAGGGTGATAAACAATGCTTGTGCAAAGAAACCATCCTTCTGATTCAGCAAAGCCTCCGTTGGCCATATTTGGACGTTGAGCGTGTTTGGGCCAATGGTAATATTTCCATTCCGTTGCCAAGACCGCGTACGCGGTGTTTGCGCTTCACCCATTTGCGAGATAACTGTATCATTCAGAAGGACGCTTGCAGCAAAGCCATTTTCCGACCGGCGTGCTAGAAATTGATTGAAGATCGGTGAGAATCGAATAACCGCACTGATATAGCCGTCATGTTGTCCATACGTGTAGGTTGGCCATGTTATCACCAAGCGGGCCATTTGATCTTCCCCAAAAAAGATCGGTGAAATAATCGATTCGTTCTTTTGGACGGCCTCTTCTAGATATTTGCTTCCGTAAACAGCTAGCCGTGAGACTTCACCGACTTTTTGAGAAATGGTCGTTTCCGTATAAATACGGGTAATGACGTAATCTTTATTAATTCTAAAAAGAGCGTCGGCACCTGCTGACATATTGACGACTTCTTTGGCGTCGTAATCCCATAAATCGTCAGACATGCCATTTCCGACAGTCCATCGTTGCCCCATCCGTTCAATGCGGCCAAAGATGAGCTGGAACGCAAACTGGATGTCGTTCTCAATGTTCGTCACTTCCTCAACAACCGCTTTTTCGATGTCGTGTTCATTCGTGTTGCGGATGGTCAAATAGGCAGCAACGGCGGCGGCAACGCCGCAAATGAATATCATTACGGGTAGCACACGCAGTAGATAATAATAGCGTCCGAATCTGTGGTGTGATTGCGCCACGCCCCAACCCTTGCTCAATCCCTCGCTACCCCCCTTTAGGATAGCCCCTTTTGTGCAGAATTGAGGTAGCACAGAGACATTAATGCGAGGTCAATATGACGAGATCTTGTGAATGGTTAATACTTGGTTAATTGACCAGAATTTACTCCGCCTCATCAGCTCTCGGGAGGGCATAGGCCACCAAATAATCGTCAATGTCATTGGGTGTCACAAACATGTGTCCGCCAGACGCGATGACCACATATTGTGTGCCGTCGATCTCATAGGTCATGGGTGTCGCGTGTGATGAGCGCGGCACCTCTTCGGTCCACACCTCCTCACCGGTGTCGATGTCAAACGCGCGCAAACGCGAATCTGCGGTTGCCCCGATAAAGGCTAGTCCGCTTGCTGTGATAATGGGGCCGCCTTGGCTCGGTGTCCCCCATCTGATGGCAGGAAGAGGGATGGGCGCGAGTTTATCGATAGTCCCAAGTGGCACGTCCCATTTGATCTCTCCTGCCGCAAGGTCCACCGCCACCAAAGTTGACCAAGGTGGTGGCGTACAAGGCACCATCAATGGCCCTAAGAAGATTTTCTGTTTCAGTGCATAATCCGTTCCCTGAATGATCGCAGGTGGTCCCATCGGTGCGCCGCGCTGCGGGTCAAACCCAGCATCCGGGTCAACCTCTTCCTTGGGGAGGAGTTGCAACACCATGCCGACGCGGGACAGTGGCGTGATCAGCAGGTTGCGTTTGGGATCAAAAGCTCCGCCGCCCCAATTCATCGCGCCCGCCGTGCCGGGATACATGATCCAGCCATCCATGCTGGG
>JANQLI010000062.1 GCA_028280675.1 Alphaproteobacteria bacterium | reverse complement strand
ACCCTTGAAGGTAGTAGCCAGCAGAGTTGCGCAAGTAGCCTTCACTGTCGGCAACAAAGGCCCCAGCGCGGGTAAAAGCAACCCCGCCTGCACCTGCGGAATCTTGAGACACCACAAAGAAGCCATCACCTGAGATCGCCAGGTCTGTGGCGTTCCCTGTCGTTTGCAGCAAGCCCTGATCAGCAATCAAAGCACGGGGAATGGCTGAAACACCGCCAGAGGAATACCCGCCACCACCGGAAGATTTTGTGACCATGCGGGCAAAGGATGTGTCATTGCGTTTAAAACCAACGGTGTTCACGTTGGCGATATTATCGGAAATAACGGCGAGGGCAGTTGAATTCGAGGACAAGCCTGCGACACCTGCGATCATTGCACTATTAATACTCATATCATGCTCTCCTATAACGCAGAGGACACATGTCGTGCGTTGGTTCTTCAAGTTTACTGTGAGAGGCAGATGTTCTATTTGCCGCTATACAAATGTGTTTTGAGCTATTTTGCTCAAATGTATTTATGGCCCAGATTGTGAGGCCGCAGTTTCTTCAATGGCCAGCAAGCTTGACAACGTGTAAGCCGTTTGACCAAGGCGTAAAGTTGGCTGATTACCAACAAGATCAATGCCAGTGACCAATCCGGTCACGGAGGTGTGTGTGTCCATGGCTTCGCCATCGTCATCAATGGCTGTGACTTGAAGGACATAGGCGTCTTCGGGTAAATCATTGCCGGCATTATCTTTGCCATCCCAGACAAAGCTATGACTGCCAGCAGAGATTTCACCTGTTGTTGTGTAAACAACGCGGCCGGTTGTATCTGAAACAACCAATTGTGTGTCGGCGGCATTGCTCAAGAGGTCATAATTCCATTGCGCGGCGCCGTTTTTCAAGCTTGTTGCATCGCCATCCATGGTCACGGTTTTGCCGAGATAGCTGACGGCTGTGCCTTGAGATGAGGCAAGCTGAAGCGCAATCATGTTCTCAAGATTGCGGTTGGTCGCAATCGACTGTTCCACTTCGGTGAAGCTGACGATTTGCTGCGTAAACTCATTCGTATCCATCGGCGAGAGCGGATCTTGGTTCTTGAGCTGCGTTGTGAGTAGTGTCAAGAAGGTATCAAAATCCTCGGCCAATTTGGCTGTCGAGGTTTGCGCGGCGCTTTGCCCTGTAATTGATGAGACGTCCATCTTAGATCATCTTTCTTTGCTTAAGCTCGAATGTTCACACGCAGTGGAGTGACAGTTTGAAAGCCATACGTGTCCTTTGGGAGCTGCATTTCAGCTAAAGTCACAAGGTCCTCTTCGTATCCCATGTCTTCATGATCGAGGCGCGCGTTGGCTTGCCAATCGCTTTCTTTATCCTCTTGTCCATTGCCGTCACGTAATGAAAAATCAAGCGAGCCTGAATCCACATCCACACCCATGTCACGCAGGGCTTGTTCGAGCTGGCGTTGATCGCGTTGCATCATGTCCAATGTTTCGGGACGTTCAGCCATCAGAACGGCCTGGATACGGCCTTCATGGTTCACGGTCATTTTCACTTCAATACGGCCAAGCTCAGGCGGGTCGATGCGAATTTCAAAGTGGCTATCGCCATTCTGCACATGCTTTGCGATATGCATGGCGAGGTCAGTCGGCGGTACAACCGCCTGTCCTGTGCTCATGCGTAAGGAGAGTGTGCTTGTTGGGATCGATTGCAAAGGCCGTTCATTGTGACTCAATTGCGGTAAAAGGTCCGGATTGCTATCCACATCATTTTGCGCCAAGGCTTCAAAAGGCAATTCAGGGGTGCGTATCTGTTCTGGAGTTTGCACGGTGTGCACGTGCGCTGCAGGTGTGTTTGTTGCCGTTTGCTTGAGGCTATCTGGTTGTGTCATCCCAGTCGCCGATGCCGAAGTGGCCTGCCTTTTTGTTTGGCCTTGCGTGCTATCAGCTTTTGCTGGCTGACCAAACAATGCTGGTGTCTCTTCGCTTGGGCGCGGTTGCGCTTGCGTCATCATTGCTTGATCGTGTGGTGCTTTCACGGGCTCAGCAAGAAGGTGTTCTGTTGCGGGAAGAGAGGCTTGCGGTGAAGCAGGTGTTTGCGGCTGCGTTGCGGGTGCATGTTTCTGTGACTGTGGAGGTACAACCGAAAGCGCTCCATTATCCATGACGGTTTGAGGTGCTGGTTTGACTTGGCCGTCCGTTGCAGCCGCGGCGGTCTGGGCGGTGCCTGTCAGAGCCTGTGCTTCAGGTGAAGCTGTTGATGCTGAAGGCGCTGTTATGGCCCTGGTGATCACCTCTTCGCCCGCATGCGCGGCCGCGCCCTGAACTGTGACATGTTCAGAGACAACATTTTGCGCAAAGGCAGGTTGATGACTCATCGCCTTTGCAGAATCCGCTGACGCTGCTTCGCTAAGAGTTGAAGCAACATGTGGTTTGCCGTCGTGAGGCGTCATGTTTGATGCTTGCGCGCCCGTTTGAGCTAGGTCTTTCTTGGGCTGCTCTGACTTTAATGGTCCTGGGGCAACACCGATTTGTCCGAGATGACGCCCACTTTCTTGTGCTTGGATAACATTCTTAGATGCATGACTGGGGCGCGTCGTGGATGCGGCAGTAGCGGCCGTGGTGTTCAGTACCGCATCTTGTTCGATACCTGAGTTTGCGGTTACCGCATGTGGATTTTGCGCCGTCGATAGATTAAGGTCCGTTTGCGCAAGTGCGGCTGGGGGTGCGTCTGTTGCAGTCCATATCGCTGCGCTTTCCTGAGTTGCACTGTCCGTTTCACTTGCGTCAGATGTCTTCTTCTGGGTTGGTATGGACCGCGGCGCATCCTGTGCTGGTGTTGAAGGTGATGTCTCTGGTTCATCAATCAAGGTCTTAGGCGCTGTTTGGTGGCGTTTGTCTAATTCTTCTTTAAACATACCAGTAGACGCCGCGCCGAATTTGTCCTTCCTGGCGGGCGTTTCAGCGGCAGTCATGATGTGACTTATGTCTACTGGCGCGTTCATTCCTGTCTTTCAAAACATTGCGGCAATAAATCATTGCGCGATACCAATCATCGGCCCATAGAAAAGCAAAGCTTGGGCCAGTTTTCCGCTATTGCAAAAACGTTTGATTTCTGCCAGTTCAGAATACACTGCGTGATTTGTCACTAGCGCGATTTAACCGGGTGCGGCAAATATTTCCGCATAGAGCGGTTAAAAATGCCTCTCCAATCCAGGCCCCTTTTCCGAATGTAATTTGTGTACGGATAAAAACTATCCACCAGTTTTTAGAGTCAAAAAATATTTGGCACCGCCATTGCAATTTCATCAGCGCGCTCGCACGAAAAGAGCGTGGAAAAGTTAGAAGCATGATAGAAATACATAATATAATTCAAATACTTATGCAAAAAACGCCGCTGATATGGTGCGCAGATTTGCATGCGGGTGCCGGGTATTTTTTGCCGCATAAGAGACGGAATGCGCCTGCTGCCCGGTCATATTCGCCTAGCTTTAAAAACTGTTTCGTCCCCAGTGACTGCATGCGGGGTGATATTATTAGGTTAGAAAGATGACCGTAGGATCAATATTAGGAAATGCCTTAAGTGCACTTTATGTGAACCAAGAGGCGCTGAAAATCACATCCGATAATATCGCGAATGTGAATACGCCAGGCTATACGCGCAAGGTTGCTGATTTGTCACCGCAGGTGCTTGCCGGTCAAACGGTTGGTGTTGAGCTTTCTCAAGTTCGCCGTGTTGTCGATCAATTTTTTATTACAGAATCATTGAAAGCGGCGTCGGACTTTGCGCAATATGATGTGCAATCACGTTACTATGACCAATTGCAGTCCATTTTCGGATCGCCCGACCAGCAATTGTCGTTATCGGCCCGTTTGAATAAGGCGTTGACCTCGCTTGCGGATCTCTCTCTTGATGTGACATCTTCGGTCCGTAGAGATGATGCGTTGAATGATTTGCAATCGCTTGCGGATACGTTCAATTTCCTATCGTCGCAGATTCAAAATCTGCGTTCCGATATTGATCGCCGTATTGGTCAAAATACAACGTCACTGAATAATCTTTTTGAGCAGGCGCATTCCCTAAATGCGCAGATTGAGCATACGTTAGCCACTGGTGGCGATGCCACAGGCCTTCAAGATGAACGGGATCGTGTCTTCCAGCAGATTTCAGAATTTATGGATGTGCGCACCATCGACACATCAGGTGGAGCCGTGCACCTCGCAACACAAGATGGATTTGTGTTGGTTGGCCATATGTATGCCGAGCTCACCTATCAACCGCAGAACAGCTTCACCGTTTCGACATTGCCGACTGGCATTTCGGCGATGATGGTCAATCCCTTAAGCGGAGAGCGTGTGCCACCCGCCACAGCCATTGATTCCCGGATCAATAGCGGTGAAATGCATGGCTTGCTAGAGATGCGTGATGGTATTTTGCCGACCTTGCAAATGGAAATCGGCAATCTTGCTGGTGCTATCGTTGATGAGATGAACGCCATTCACAACGATAATGTTGCTTTCCCGGCACCGAATGCGTTAACGGGCCGAAATACGGGATTGCTCTCTACCGACAGTTTAGGGTTTACCGGGCAAACCACGCTCGCCATCACGGCTGCCGATGGATCGTTGGTGAGCCGCATTGATATTGATTTCGATGCAGGCACGTTGTCTGTTGATGGTGGCGGCATTGTTGCTCTTGGCGGTACGATTGGCAGCATGATCACGGCCATTGACACAGCCCTTGGCGCCAATGGATCGGCAAGTTTCGTGAATGGCGTTTTGTCTGTGCAGGCGGCTAATTCAACGAACGGCATTGCCTTTGCGCAAGATGCCGCCGACCCAAGCGACCGGGGCGGCCGAGGGTTTAGTCATTTCTTTGGCTTGAATGACATTATGACGGCGACCAGTCCCAGCCACTTCGATACGGGCCTTACCGGAACCGATGCGCATGGTTTCACGCCAGGCGAAACGATTACGTTTCAAATGCGCAATGCAGATGGCTCCGTCACACCCCCTTTCACCTATACGGTGGCAGGCGCAACGCTGAATGACATTCTCACGGATTTGAATGATCCCGTTACGGGGTATGGCAGTTACATGTCCTTTGCGCTTGATGCCAATGGCGCCATCACGGCAACACCGAATGCCAGTTACGGGGATTACGCGGTATTTGTTACTGATGATACGACGTCACGTGGCGCGACAGCGATGACGATGAGTGGCCTATTTGGTTGGGGCGATAGTGCGGTCATGGACCGGGCAAACAATGTTGGATTGACTCCGCGTATCGCCTCAAACAATAACGAATTTGCGTTGGCAAAACTGGACCTGCAAGGAGCTGTGACTGGCGATATTGTTGTATCCGCGAGCGATAATCGGGGTGCGTTAGATTTACAATCTTTGGCGACAAAAACACTGCAGGTCGATGCCGTCGGCACGTTGGGATCTGCCAGTGTCACATTATCTGAATACAGCGCCCTCGTTTTAAGTAATGCGTCGTCGGAAGCCGCACGCCTCGATGCGCTGAAAGCCGACACGCTGACACTCAAAGACGAAATTGAAGGACGCCGCGACTCTGTTCAAGGCGTGAATATGGATGAAGAGCTCGCGAATATGATGGTCTACCAACAATCATATAATGCCGCCGCGCGCCTCATCACCACGGCGCGCGAATTGTTCGACGCTCTTCTGGATACAGTTTAATCGCGGTTTGGGGTAGAGAAGATGACACGTGTAACAGATTTTGCCAAAAGCCAGTATATGCTGGCGCAGTTCCAACAATTGCAAGAGCGCGCCTTCCAAGCGGAACGCCAAGTGGCGACGGGTAAAAAAGCAGAGTATTTTAAGGACATCTCCAAGGACGCAAGTCTCTTGTTGTCGGCAAAAGGATTGGAATCACGCGTCTTACAATATCAAGATACGGCGCAGTTTTTACTTGGGCGTTATGAATTGCAAAATGTGCAACTTGAAGACCTGGCCAAATCGGCAACGGATCTAAAATTGGAATCGTTGAATGCCGTCGCTTTACAATCCGGCACGGGTTATATGGCATTCGTTGAGCAGGTCTTCGAAACGGCCGTCGGTATTATGAACACGAAGGTTGATGGCAAATATATCTATGGCGGCACGCGCACCGATGTGCCGCCTGTCAATATCGATACACTTGCGGATTTAATAGCGGCTCCATCGGTTGCCGCCATATTTGAGAATACAAACCTGAAGCAAAGCGTGAAGGTGGATGATAATGTCACCATGGAGCATGGGTTTCTGGCCAGTGACATCGCAACGGACCTTTTCGATGTCATCAAACGCATCGCTGAATATGACGCCAATGTTGTGACGGGGCCTTTCACGGGGACGTTAACAGATGCGCAATCGACGTTCATTCAAGCCGAGATGACCAATTTCAATCAAATCATTCAAAACCTGAATGAGGCAGTGGCGCAAAATGGCCGCCGCCATAGCCAGGTGCAACAGCTTGCCGAACGCCATAATTCCATGCGGACCTATGTCGAAGGATTTATTTCGGATATTGAAGATGTCGATATGGCCGAAGCGATTACCCGTCTGAATCAGACGCAAGTGGCAACGGAAGCAAGCTTACGTATGTTGTCCTCTCTGCAGCGAATGAGCCTGCTGGATTTTATCTAAGCCCCTCAAAACACAGTCTTTTCGTCTTAGGCTTGCGGATTTCCTCATCATTCGTATAGTGCGCCGCGCGCAATATGGCGCCCTCTCTAATGTAGTGTTGTGACGAATGTCGTATGGAACCGGGGTGCAAGCCCTCGAAAGCCAAATACCGCCATCAGGACTGAATAGTCTGGGCTTTGCGAAAGCGCCGGAAGACACCCGCGTGGTTGTTGCAATGTCTGGCGGAGTCGACTCGTCAGTCACAGCGGCTCTTCTGAAGCGCCAGGGGTATGAGGTGATTGGCATTACGCTTCAGCTCTATGATCATGGTGTTGCGATTGAGAAAAAAGGCGCGTGCTGTGCAGGGCAAGATATTTTGGATGCGCGCCGCGTATCTGAAGCGATTGGCGTTCCCCATTATGTGCTCGATTATGAACGGCGTTTCCAAGAAGAAGTGATGGAAGAATTTGCGTCATCCTATGTGGCGGGTGAGACCCCGATCCCCTGCATTCTTTGTAATGAGCGTGTGAAATTTCGCGACCTTTTAGAAACAGCGAAAGATCTCGGCGCTGATTGCATGGCGACGGGACATTATATACGCCGCGTTAGGGGCGCGCATGGGCCGGAGCTGCACCGGGCGGTCGATCCTGATCGCGATCAAAGTTATTTCCTGTTCACCACGACGCGGGATCAACTCGACTTTTTGCGGTTTCCATTGGGGGATCTAACCAAACCGGAAGCGCGCAATCTAGCCGAAGACTTAAGTGTACCGACGGCGCAAAAACCCGATAGCCAGGATATTTGTTTTGTCCCCACGGGCCGTTACACCAGTGTGATCGAACGGCTGCGTCCTGGTGCGGGCGAACCGGGTGATGTGGTGCATGTGGATGGACGCATACTCGGGCAACATGAAGGTATTATTCATTATACGATTGGGCAGCGCCGCGGTTTAGGGATGGCGACAGGCGACCCGCTTTTTGTCATCGCTTTAGATGCTGACAAACGTCATGTGATTGTCGGACCGCGGGACGCATTGCTGACGAAATATGTCCTGTTGCGCGAGATCAATTGGCTTGGCGATGGGCCAATGGCGCAAGCTTTCGCTGAGAATCTGCCGGTTTTGGTTAAGGTGCGTTCGACACGGCCGCCGATTGAGGCGCGTTTGACGCAGCACGATGGCGACCGCTTAGCGGTTGAGCTTCTCGGTGACGAGGAAGGTGTCGCCCCTGGTCAGGCCTGTGTTTTTTATGACCCGGACTCAGGGGGCAGCCGTATCCTGGGTGGCGGCTGGATTGAAAGTACCCGCGCTGCTTGGCAGGCTTAATTTTGCCTGAATTGTCACGTGATAATCGTAAATGTGACAGAATCATTGCTGGTATCCGTAAGTGCGGTTGTTTAAAGTGGCGCGATGTGTGGCCAGAAAATCTTGAGGGGATTGGTGTGGATATAACGAAGTATGATGAAAGCGCCGTGCGTAAAGTCTATGCGCGCTGGGCGCCAATCTATGATTGGTCATTCGGGTGGATATCGGACCTTGCTCGGAAAACGGCTGTCAAAGAAATCAATGCAGGCCAAGGCCGGGTGCTTGAGGTGGGTGTCGGCACGGGCCTGTCTCTGCCATACTATGCGGATCATTTGGACATCACTGGTATCGATATGTCCGTGGATATGCTGCAAAAAGCCCGTGAGCGCGTGAATGAACAATCTCTCGATAATGTCGCAGGGATTCATGAAATGGATGCGGCGCAACTGACGTTTCCTGATGCCTATTTCGACACAGTTGTTGCCATGTATGTGATGACGGTTGTGCCGGATGTGAACCGCGTGATGTCGGAATTGCGCCGGGTTTGTAAACCCGGCGGACGCATTATCCTTCTCAATCACTTCTTTGACGGGCGTGGCATTAAAGGCGTTGTTGAGCGCGCCCTTGCGGGTTATGCGACCACGATTGGATGGCATTCTGATTTCCAAAAAGAGGCCGTGCTCAATCATGATGGTCTTGAGCTCAGATACGAGACGAAATTATGGCCGATGAATATATTCACCTTAATGGTGTTTGATCGTGAACGGGCTAAGCCAGCCCTTGAAGCCGTTTCGGCGCAGGGTGAAACCGCGCCGATGCCGTGGCAAAAAAATCCTCAGCAAAAGAGGTTGCGTGAGCAGCTTTCCTGACTTGACAGGACAGGACCGCGCGCCTAAAACCCTGGCTTCTCGCCGCGCCCGGAGATCAGATCTGGCGTAGAGGGTCTTGTGGCGGAGTAGCTCAGTTGGTTAGAGCAGTGGAATCATGATCCATGTGTCGGCGGTTCAAATCCGTCCTCCGCTACCATCACATTTCACGTGTCCAATAGGCGTCAATGATGCTTTCGAGGATGCCTTCAATGTGATGCCAACTTGCATTTGAGCTCAGGTCGAGGCCATAAAAAATCGGCTGTTTGGTTGCGCGAATAGCAAGATAATTCGCACTTGAGACCAGCACTAAACTTAACGAGGCGATACGTTGCAGGTTCTCCGAACTCACCTCACGCACCAGATCGGTAATATCATCTGAAATTTTCGTACTGGCTTTTTCAAACGGCAGGGTGATGTCGGTTGGATTGAGAAATTGTGCAGCCATGATTTGCACCAGAACAGGGCGCTTGCGTAATTCACGTAAGTAGTTGATGAAGATTCGTTTCACGCGCTCGTGTTCGGGCAATGCATGAAATTCTGTGGTGTCACCACCAATTAACTCCAATGCCGTTGGCCAGTTTGCGCTTTCGGTGACCCAATGGCTAATCAATCCGGAAAGACCTCCGAAGTAGCGATAAAGAAGATCTTTGCCGACACCGGCTTCCTCGGCCACTTTATTGACGCCGAGGCCTTCAGCGCCGTACTGGAGAATGAGTGTTTCAAGCGCTTTGATCAGCTTTTCTTCTGTGGCCTCGCGTTTTGCGCTCCGTTTCGATGCTTTTGTGGTTGATGGCGGTGTCATCGCACTTACTCTTTTTATTATGTCTTAGTAGAGTTTTTTTGCGCGTCGCGTAGCCATATGGCGCCAGCGATGATGGCAAGAGCGAGACCCATAATGGCAATCAGCAGGAAAGGCGCTGTGCGCATCCATTGGTCATATAAGGTTCCCCCGATAGAGGTAATCAGCAGAATGCCAACGGCACCGCTTAATCCGAAGACACCGATAATCGCGCCGCGTATGCCAGGATCTGCGCTCTCGCCAATGAGTGCTTGCGATGACAACATGCCGGCCATCATGCCCATGCCGATCAGGATGGCGACGAAATACGATACAAAGCCCAGTGGATCACTCAGTAAGCTAAGGCTAAAATAGCCAAGCGCGATGATGCCCATGCAAAAAGCCACCGCGCCGAGACGATCAATGCGGTCAATAAGAATGCCAATCAGCGGGGCAGACAGCAGTGCGGATAGTTGCATGACCGCCATCAGCAATCCCGATTGTGCGGTTGCTTCGGCAGGCGCCAGTCCTGCTTCCACGCCAGCTTGGCGACACCAGAGCAAAAAGAATGTGCCAATGACCACGAGGTCGCTACGTGCGACAAAGGCAGCGGCATAGGCAATAGCGATGCGTGGTTGTTTGGCTGCAAGGACGCCTTCTTTCAGATTGACGAGAAAATTTTCTTTATGCTGATGGGCTTGTGTTGGTTTGTAAGGGCTCAATCCCCACCAGAGGACAGCGGCTGAGAGAATGCAAAGCCCCACAGCAACAAAGGCGGTGTAAAGCGTGGCGTTTGTCGAAGAAAAAGACGCTTGTTGAAACCAAAGCGGGAGCTGCGCAAGAACAAGCGCCATAAACAAACCGCCTGCGCCGTTTGCCATGCCGCCAACCGCCATCATTTTGCCGCGGGAGGTTTCTTCAGGATAATCATTGAGGATCGTGGTCATCATGCCCGCAACACAGGCAACGCCGACGGCGAAGATCGCGCGGCTCAGGTAAAGCGATGTGACATTCGGCATAAGCGGGTAAAGAAAATACCCAGCAGCGAAGGCAATAAATCCAAACACAATAATTGGACGCCGGCCGATCTTATCCGACAGTGCGCCGACCACACCTAAGAGACTAAGCGCCATGATTTCACTGATCAGGGTGAGGTTGGCGCTAATGCTACCTTGCATATTGGTTGGCACGCCGAGATTTTCTTCAATGACGATGGGCTGCAGCATATTGATGAAGGCCATCATGCTGTTCATTGTGACAGCGGCGAAAATGGCCGTTGCCGCATTAGCGCGTGTGATCCCAGGTATGAGAGTGATGGGTCCTAATGTGGTGGACTGAGGATTGGGTGTCTTGTGTGTATCCATCGTTCTCAGCTTTCTATTGTCTTTATTCGGAAAGGTTGATCTCTCGGCCGATGGTTGATGGATCTTCAAGGCACTCTAAACAATAGTGGGCAAGATAAGATCGCGATACTTGTAAACGCTTGGCGTGTTTTGGCCGCGCGTCTGGGTCCGCGCCTGTCCATGTATATGTTTCGCCTAATGGTTCACGATCACGCAACCCAGCCGGGCGTAAGATTGTGTAATTGAGGCCTGAGTCGCGGATAATGGCTTCTTGCCTGTTTTTATCAGCAAGCGTGTGCCGGAAGAGGTATTTAAACGCAAACAGACGCATAACAAAAGGCGCTTGTTTATCTGTGCCACTTGCGCCCCAACTTGAGATGCAAAGGAATCGCTGAATGTTTGCACTTTGCATTGCCGCGATAAGGTTTTTTGTCCCTTCAGATAATTCCGTCGAGGGCTGTTTATTGAATAATCCGAGTGCGGAGATAACAGCTTTATGATCTGATGTAATGGCTCTGGTGAAACTGCCTATGTCCAGCATATCCGCTTGAACAATTTGTAATTGCGGGTGCGCCATATCAAGCTTGCTGGGATCGCGGACAATCGCCGTGACCTCATGCCCTCGTGCGAGAGCTTGCTCGACGAGCTGTCTTCCTGTCCCGCCTGTGGCGCCGCATATGGCAAGCTTCATCGTCAATCTGTTCCCCGGCCTGACCTTGATGTAGGCCGACCTTATCATTCTGCGCTTTTATATCAACTAAATAGTATTAGAATAGAAATATATCAATTATATCATCTAGATAGTAATTTATTGACTAATACCATAAGGTCACTTATGAATCCTTTCTCAGAACAATAAGGTGTGCCGTATGGGAGTAGATTTTTCTTCAAAACAGGGCCGAATGTCTGCATGGCTGAAAGCGCTCGGGCGTCTTGATGATGGACCGGTCTATTGGTGGTTCACCGGAATCACTCATGGGCTCACCCCACATGAGGGGTTGGTTCCGCTTTTCCGTCATGAAAATTATTCTTTTGGACCGTATCGTAAAGTCAGCAGACATCGCCATGAGTCGGTGATGCAAGACATCACGTTTTACCGTGACATGAAAAGCGGTGAACTTATTCGCTCCTTTGTGATGCCTTATACGAATGAAGAGAGGCCAATTGTAGAAGTCGTCACAAATGACATTAATAACTTTTATGATGTAGAGGGGGATTCCGGTTTTGTGGCTGACGGGCAAGATATGGCGCAGCCTTTTGAAATTGATGTCATGGAAGTTGCGAACACTGTCTGGATGACACGCACAATGGATTGGGCATTTCCCAATCCGCTCGATCCCGACACGCATAAGCAAGCTTACTCAGGTCCCATGATACGTTTGCAAATGGAATCAACACTCCATGTGGATCGTGATAAGTTGAGTGATGCAACCGCCACCTCCGTTGATGCGCGTATAAGCTATGAAGCTGTGACGCCATGGTTTCCGTGGATGCATATGGGGGACCGCCCTGGCTATTTGATCACGCGCGCGACCGGGGCTAAGCTTTCGTCTTACAAGGAGTTGCCAGAGGATGTCATGCGGGCATCGGAGGAGCGCTTCCCAGGATGCGCAACCGGGACAGCAGCGCCCCCTCAAGGGAAAGATCCTTGGACAGATTATATGCAGGCTATGAAAGCGTAGAGATTAATAAAAAGACAATGCGGGAGGAAGAGAAATGCAATCGAATTTATTAACGGGTCTTGTGCAAAACAGGCGGAGCGCCATGACCAGTCTTGTTGGGGCTGGCGCGGCGTTCACAGGCATGGCGGGGTCATCGGCGCAGGCCATGGAGCGCATGCAAAATGGAAAAGGTGGTTTGGATCTGAATGATCCCTATGACAACCTTTATGCATTTGGGAAAATTTGGTCGGGATATGGGGAGCCGGTTATTGGCGCTTTTCATGGCTTGATGTACGGTCGTGTTGGCACTGCACGTATGACACCGCTTTTTGGCTATACCGGTACCGGTGTGCTGCTCTGTGACATTGCCGAGAACGGTGATTTGCTGATTAAATCACGTGAGACGGGTTATTTCACAGATCTCGAAACCGGCGACATTCTGGAGACATGGTATAATCCTTATACAGAAGAAACAGTCGAGGTTTACCATTTCTATAATGACGTCTTGGTGGGGCGTATTGGGCCAGAGATCCCCATATTTTTTATGGGCGCAAATAGCGATTCACCAACATTGATGAATGAAGGCACTGTGTTCCCGGATGAAAACGGCAAGTACCCTTTCTTGCTGCCATTTGAGCAATATGGCGATGAGTTGATGCTGTCATGGGATTACACACATGAATATACCAATCCCGTTTCGCCTGAAGGCTGGCCAAAATCATCAACAGGGGCGCGCATTTCGCCTTCTGAACATTTCACCATGCAGGTCAAGCGCGCTGAGCTTGAAGATCGTGATTTGCCGACCTGCCGGATGACAGCCGGGTTTAGCCGTGTTTCGCAATGGTGGCCGTTTATGAAAATGGGCGAAACGAAATTCGCCGAGGGTGTTATGTTCGGGCGGATGTTTTCGCATAAAGGCCTGAAGGATTACGGAGAAATCCCCCCAAAAGTCTTGGCGTATATCGAAAAACACGCCCCTGAATATTTAGACATGCCGGATATTTCGTGGGACCCGAAAAATGATCGTGTTGATACGTGGAAAACCTATGCCAAAGATATTCCACCGGAAAACCCAAACTATACCGGATTTCAGCTCGATCCCATTCGTCCGCCAACGGGAAGCGGGTCTCAATACTGATATTCAGAATGAGAGATTTAGAAGCGCATGGGAATCTCATGCGCTTCTTTTTATGCTTTACCGGGGATGGTGTGCCGTCTGCGCCCATTCTTTATATTATATGGTTTTTGGAAAGCGTGGAACTTCCGGATGCACCCAAGGCCCTTTCTCTTGCTGGCGTTTGGGCGATGGTATGACACGGTAACGCGCATCCTTATTTTGTTCGGCCAGGGTGAGGCGATCAATCTGCCAGCCCTTTGCGCGCATCTCCTCCATGATGTCCCAATAGAGCGCGATCACGGTGTCTTCATCTGCGGTGTAAAGACCATGAGGATCTTTTGCGTGAGGGGCGATCTTGGGGCGCTGGGCTTCTGCAATCGCCTTGTCCTGTTTGACATTCATCATGTTCCGTTTCAAATGTTCCGGATTGATCTCGGGCTCAGTCATGAAGTTACGGAAGAAAATATACGTCATCATCGTGCGTGTGTCGTCGATAGGTGTTGAGAATTCGTAGAACGCATTGTGCATGCCACTGCCCACACCGCCAATTTCGACGCGTCCATGAAGCATCCATCCGGCGACAGAGAACTTCATGTACGATTCAACTTGTTTCGCTTCGCCATCTTCACGCAGCTTGTCCCATTCGCCGCCTTCACGGATACCGGCAGAGGGGTAGTAGAGATGATTGAAACCCAGTCCCTCGCGTTTCAATTCGGCGGGTGGTGGTTCAAATGGGTTTTCTTGATTTTGAAATTGAATGCCGTGAACAACAGGCAAGTGTACAAGATCCAGATTTGAAAATTTGGCCCAATGGTAATTGGCCTGCCATTCATCAACGGCACGTGTGTGCACAAAGGCGTCATCTTCAAATTCCGGGATGTCTGGGATCGGGGCCGCGCTATCAGGATCATCGCCCAGGAAAACCCAAATGAGACCATATTTTTCTTCAGTCAGATACGCATCAATCTTCACGCCAGGGGCAAGGGCCTGTGGGTCTTGTTCGCGCCGGGAGGGGATCAGGGTGCAATCGCCAGCGACATTAAATTGCCAACCATGATAAGGGCATGCCAAGGTGCCATCGTCTTTGCATTTACCGTCCGCCATGCTGGCCCCGCGATGCGGGCAGACATTGCTGATGCAAGCCGCTTTTCCTTCCGGCGTGCGATACAGGGCAAAGTCGCAGCCGAGCATGGTGACCTTGAGAGGTGTATCCTCAAGATCTTCGCTTTGTGCCGCCACGTACCAATTGTTGATAAACATGATGGATGCTCCTTATCCATGTCCTTCGCCTGATAACTTGTCCTCTCCAAAAGCGCTAAAATCTGAGACTGATTTCAATCAGGTCGTGATAAATGAAAAAATATACGCATATGTCACTTTTAAAAGTGCAAAAATGTAACACTTGGCAAAATTTATCTTAATTTTGGCCTTATGTCTTTCTTATAAATCAAAATTACTTGCCTTACCTATAGGTATCTATACACTTGTGACACTTTAGCGGATGGGGTGCTGTGATTTGGCGCTCGCGGTTCGCTTTTGATTTTATCAGATGGGGGATCTTTATCATGACAAAGATGAGAATGCCGCTTGCCGCCGTGTTGATGATGACGGGAGCAAGTGTCGGCCTGCCAACAGAGGGTTGGTCGGCTGTCAGTGAGTTGGTTGTGACCACGCGGAAACGTGAAGAGAGTTTGCAGGATGTGCCACTCTCTGTGGCCGCTTTTACGGCCGAAGACCTAACACGCCAAGGAATCCTAAGTATTTCGGATTTATCTCTGAGTACACCGGGTTTGAGTATTGAGCAGCAAACCGGTGGTGGTTTTGCAACGCCAGTTATTCGCGGGATGGCGCAAAATGTGATCAGCGGTGATCTTAGCTATGACAACAATGTCGGTATTTTCGTCAATGGTGTGTATCAGTCAGGACGAAACACTGTTGACTTAGATCTGATTGGCATTGAGCGGGTTGAGGTTGCTCGCGGCCCACAAAGTGCTTTGTATGGGCGTTCGACTTTTGCAGGTGCGATTAATTATGTCTTTGCCGATCCTACAGATGAGTTTCAAGGCGAAGTCAGTGGGACAATAGGATCTGATGAAGATTATGGTGTGACTGCTGATATTGGCGGTCCGATTGTTGCCAATACACTCAAAGCGCGTTTGTCGCTTGGATATCGTGAATTTGATGGCACGTTCAAGAATCTTGCTGGTGGCGACAATCTGCAGGGGTATGAATCGTTTTCAGCCGCCGGTGCAGTGGTCTTCACACCTAACGATCAATTTACCGCAACTATCAATGGTCTTTATAGTGACCGGACAAGTGATCAAGACGCGCAATTTCTGGTTGATTTGAATTGTGGCGCTGACCTTGAGGTGCCGCCAAACGCAACATATTATTGTGGTGATATTAGCGCGCAAGGCGATGTTGGTTTAAGCCCTGAGGGCCGAACCAAGTCGGAAGTTGAGCAGTATTCGTTAAAGCTCGAATATGAGTTGGATTCAGTTATCCTTACCAGTTTAACATCATATACAGAAGCAACCTATGACGCCATTACAGACCGTGATTATGGTGCAGCTTCTCTTGGGACGGGCCTCACATTTCCTGTTTTGTTTGCGGGAGACGTTGATGGTCACCAAGTATTCGCGCATGCTGGGTCTACTTCGGAAGACTTTGCTCAAGAGCTTCGGATCGAGTCAAATAATACCGAAGGGTATTCATGGATGCTCGGCGCGTATTACTTCGATTCTGAGACAAGCACTGACACGCAAGCTGCTGTTGGACGCGTGAATCCCGGTGATGTGATTATTGCTTTCCCTGCATTGCTTTTTGCGGTCGATGACCCTGTTGCAGAGAAAGAGCCCTTTAACATCTTCGATGCAAATACTGAAGCGTGGGCCATCTATGGTTCTGTGAGTTGGGATATTACAGATCAACTGACGCTTACTGGTGAAGCGCGCTATACCCATGAGGAAAAAGATACGCATGTGACATGGAATTTTGTCGCAGTGGATGAGATGTTTGATGACTCATACAACTTTATCTCACCGCGTGTGATTTTGGATTATAAGCCAAATGACGAAATGATGTTCTACGTCAGCGCCGCGAAGGGTATTCGCAGTGGTGGCATCAATGGCCGTGTTTGCGGGGCGTGTACACCAGCACAACAAGCAGATGAACGTTTCTTCGATACTGAGGAGAACTGGACCTACGAACTTGGTGCGAAAACAGCCTGGCTGGATGGAGACCTCATTCTCAATGGGGCTGTCTATTACACAGATTGGAAAGACACACAGCTTCCATCCTTGAATGCGGATAACTTTGGTACACATGTCAATAACGTTGACGGTGGTGTTGAGGTTTGGGGTCTTGAGCTTGATGCAATCGCTCAGTTGAGTGAGATGGTGACCGTGACAGCTGGATATGCCTATAGCGATCCAGAGTTTAAAAGTGGTACACTAGATGCCTCAGTTACCTCATCATGTGGTGCCCTTGGTGACCTCTGTGATCTTGTAACCCCATACCCAATCGGGCCAGCTATTGTTGGCGGCAACACACTCGGGCGTGTTGCGCAACATCAGGGCACGGTTGGTATTATCTTCAATGGTCAAATGGCAAATACTGGTTGGGATTGGTATGCGCAGACGAATGTAAATTACCAATCTGAAAACTATGCCCGGTCTATCAACGCCTTAACCTATGGTGAACGTACGCTTGTGAATATGCGTGCAGCGTTGCAGAACGAGAATATCGAATTTGCGCTCTGGGCGAAGAACCTCTTCGATGAAGAGTATGTTGCGGCGCAAGCCTTGCAGCCTGGTTTCGATGGTGGACGCCGTATTGATGCCTATCAAGGCAATGGCCGACGCTTTGGTATCACGGGCACATTCCGCTTCTAACTCAAGCGGATAGCTGTCCCTCATTTGAGGCGACTCAGGAATATAAAACCGGTGGTTTTTCGACCACCGGTTTTTTCATGACATGTGGCTAAGGGATAAAGTCCGAATAATTTTCCTGGACAAAAAGTGACAATAACGTACATTTCTAGGCAAAGTTTTTCTTTCGTCTTGGTCGTCACCTGTGTCAACAACAGTCAAAAAACAGCCGCGCCGCGAAAAGACCGAAGAAGCCATTCTTGATGCTTTTGAGCGAGTGCTTCTGCGTGATGGCGCACACAAAATTTCTGTCATGTCGATTTCGCGAGAAGGAGATGTCGCAAAGACACTCATCTATAAATATTTTGATGGTCTTGTGGGGTTGATTAAGACCTGGGTCGAGCGCCGTAAGATCTGGCCGGATCTCACGGAAATTTTCGCAGCAGATGACATAGTCAATTACAATGACAATCCACTTCTTTTTCAAAAGCAAAACCTCATTCGATTAGCAGACTATCTTAGAAATAACCCTTTATTGTTGGAACTGCTCACCGCCGAACTTCTTGAATCTGGCCCTGTCAGCGAAGCCCTTGCCGAGTTGCGCGAAGAACGCACACAGGAAGAAACCCGCTTTCTCGGTCAAGATCTTAAGACAGCAGATATACAAGGCAGACCAACACTTCGTATTTTTAACGCCGCTATTTATTATCTTGTATTACGGGCGCGCACAGCGCCGGATTACATGGGCACGGTTCAACTGGATACTGATGAAGGATGGGCGGCGGTTATGGCGGATCTTGAAGAGATCTTCGATGATCTTATCGCCTATCAATCCTATATCTCGATTGCGGAAGAGCGTCAGAAGAAAAGAAAACGAAACACATAAATAACAGATCATAAGGGGATAGCAATGCCTGATGTGGAGGACCTCTTTCGCGCATCATCAAAAGCATATGATGAGCGTGACATCAAGAAAGCTTTGAGTTTTGTGTCAGACGATTATGCGTGGTTTAAAATCACAGAGGACGGTGCGGAGCTGCGCTCAAAAGGCAAAGAACAAGCGGCTTTTGGCTTGAAGATGGTTTTTGACAGTGAAGAATATATCAAAGGCGATGTGACTTTTTTAAAATCTTTTGGGAATATCGTCGTTGCATATGAAAAAGATCAGTATAAAGAGGGTGGAGAATTTGTGACGCGCGGGACGCTCGGCGTTTACATCTATCAGGGTGATAAGCTATCGCGTGTGTATAGTTTTTCAGTAGATGGGGACGACTAATGCCACGCCATATGGGCGAGCACCGCAACATAAACACAATATAAACACTAGGAGAACGTCTCATGAAGGTGGCAATTATTGGCGCTTCAGGTGTAACTGGCACTGAGCTTATCAAAGAAGCCTTGACACGCGGTCATGAGGTGATCGGTGTCGCGCGGACGCCTGAGAATATCAAAAGCGCCGATCCTCGGATCGCCAAACGCAAGGGCGATGCCTTTGACCGGCAGTCTATGATTGATGGCGTTGCCGGAGCGGATGCTGTCGTGACCACAATTGGAAAACGTGACCTGCGCGATACGCGATATACGTTAAATACGGAAGGGCATCGCAATATTGTTGAAGGGATGCGCGTTCATAATATCAAGCGGTTGGTCCCGATATCCTCACTTGGCGCTGCGCAAGTGAAGCGCCCTGGCATCCGGCGTAATGTGTATCTCTTTCTCCGCCGTAAATATTATGGCGATATGCACCAAATGGAAAATGAAGTATTGGACAGTGGACTAGATGTCACCGTTGTGCGCGCGCCTATGCTGCACAACAAAGAACAGAAGAAAGCATACGAGGTCATCGAAGGGCGCAACGTCTTGCCAAGCGGGACAAGCGTTTCCCGCGCCGATTTAGCTTCTTGTGTTTTTGATGAGCTCGAAACCGATCAGTATGTGCATAAGGTGATTTCACTGGCGGATTTCCCGGAGTCCTGAGCGCCGATCCTGCATTGTGTAAGATGGTTAAAATTGTCCTCATCGCAGGTATGTAGTATTTTGAAACAACTGCGTGTTTGTGTATATTTGGCTCTCATCTTACTTATAGATAAAGATTGGCATTCAAGGTGAAGTCACGTTTACCATCATGCGCGCCCGATTCTCTTGTATCGCTCGGTCATGATTCTGGAATGAGACACCACTGCCCCATCTTTTCTGTCCTCTTTCTTCTGAGGATGCTGTTGTTCGCTGCTCTCATCACAATGGGCACAGTGACCAGCAGCGATGCGGATATTGTGCTCATTGATGACTTTGAAGACCAGAATGCCATCGCATGGCGGGCTTTCGGGGATAGTGAACCCCGTCTCATTACCAAAGAGGGAAATGTTCTTCTGCAACTCGCCCCTAACACTGCGGCTGTGCGGTCATTTTCAACGCTTGGTTATGGTGACGTGAAAGTTTCTGTCTCTCTGGCCGCCAAACAACTCACCAAGAACGACTTCTGTGTGGCCGATGTGTTAGTCAAAGGGGAGGAGGAGTGGAAGACGATCGGTCAAATTTGGAAAGATCAAGATGATGGCAAAACCATGTACATCATCTCGTCGCAGAATGAATCTCTGGACAACCAAGAATCGATTACGATACGCGTTCGAAACACATCAACAAATTATGCCGCAAGATGCTGGGCGGATAATATCACTGTCACAGCAGCTCCCTTGCGGCGTTTAGAGCGCAAGACGCAGCGGGTTTCTATAGACAAAACACCCTTTTTGATGAGTCAGTTGTTGCGTGGGGATATGCCATCACTCAAGCATATGTCTGCTTTTGCGCTGCCTGCAGACGCGCGGCAGGCCATACATACCTTCCAGGGCCAATTGCACATAGACGCTCAACTAATGAACGGGTTTCTCCCCCTTTATGATCGTCTGGCTTTGACAGAACGTCAGGAGCTTCAAACGAACTCTTTTCCATCCACTACGCTCGATCTGATCCAGGCGGGAGATAGCCTTATCCCTGTGCGCCGCGGCCTGCAAAAAACAGACCACCCCTTTTGGGGCATTATTGTTCAGCCAGGTCAGGTGTGGTCGCAGGGTGACGATGAGGGGTATAGCCGTGCGGCTCTGCCTATTGCGTTGGTAGAGGGCTATGAAAATTGTACGCATCATGGGGTGATGATATTTTTATATAATAATGAGGGTAAGATTTCGCAAATTGCCTTTCAGTTTGCGCGTGAGACATGCGCCGATTACCAAGTCAATATGTGGGGTATGTTAAAGGGGGACTATACGCAGCGTGTCTACGACAATCAGCAGGCGATTGTTGACGCGACACATGATGAATTTATGATGCGCCTTCCTAGCAAACCTTTGCAAGAGTTAGAAGGGGAGTTGAGTCCTTTCGATGCGGTTCACCTCAGCGCTATCAATGACGGTAAGGCCGATTATAGCGCGATTTCAGGATTGATCATTGATGGGGTGCATTATCAAGCAGGTTGCCAAACCCGCGCAGGGTTACATCCATATTGCGATGAGATGGCACTACCGTCTTACGCTCTCTCGCATGCGCTGATCGGTGGATTTGCCTCTATGATGCTTGCGCATCGTTATCCGGACTTATCTGAGCAACAGATTATGACTTATATTCCAGCCTGTGCTGTTGCTTATGGATGGGAGAATGTCACATTTTCCCAAACGCTGAATATGACGACTGGCCATTTCGATTTACGCGCACCGGGAATCGATGAATCGAGTGCAGCCATGTTGCGTTTTTTCCTTATGGATTCGCATTTTGGAAAAACGCGCTTGGCATGTAATCAGTTTTATCGCCAGGCGAATCCTGGATATGTGTGGGTTTATCAATCGTCTACGTCCTATCTTTTGGGAGCGGCGCTGAATGCCTTTTATCAAGAGCAGAATGGCGAAGAGGCCGATCTTTATAACGATCTGATGTTGTCAAAGCTATGGCGTCCTCTCGGTATGTCACGACTGCTTGAGACACCATTGCGGACGGCTGATCCAATCAATCAGGCCTATACCTATAATGGATTATGGATGACGCCACATGATGTGGCGCGCCTTGGCGATTGGCTGCAGCATGGGAAGGGGCAAGTGGGTGATAGAACGCTCTTGGATGACTACATGTTCGCCGCAGCTATGCAACGTGTGGAAACAGATCGCGGCTCTGCTGTCGGTCATGCCTTTGGTGCGGATCGGGAGACCTATCGCTATAAGAATGCATTTTATGCCCGCAATGTCGCCCCGCTGCTCGGATGTCCCAAAGAGACGTGGGTGCCCTTCCTCTCTTCTGAAACCGGGTCGGTGATGATGCTCTTCCCGAATGGAATCACCTATTACCGGTTTTCCGATGTGGATCCATTTGTATCAGATGATGTCATTCAGGCGATTCATAGGTTACGTCCCCTGTGTTCCACATAGGAAGATGCGGAGGGAGAAGTCCTGCCAACGCGCATGTTACGCTCTACTCATCAACCGATAGCATGGTTTTCATTTTTTCAAAGGCGGCAAGATCATCAATCGCCCGTGCAATGATACCGGTTGCTTTTTGCCACCCTTCATCCTGACTTAAATCCATTGTTCCAAGGGGTTCACCTCTGCGAGATCGTAAACACAAATACACAATGGCCGGATAAAAGATGGTGATAAATTTTTCGATGTCGATTTCTTCTGGTAAAGAGTCTTGGCTGATTTGCATCTCTAAATTATCGCGCCACTTTTGCCGGAGATCAGACAGGGCATCACCGAGCAAGCGGCTGCCTGTCAGGTCCGCAGCCAGCAATTCCAGTGCGACAGGGTTGCCGCGAAGGCCGTTGGCAAAGCCTACGAGGAGGCTTTTTAGTTGATCATAAGGATCGCGATTACGCTTGCGATCCTCATCGGACATGAAGCTGCCCTCATGTTGCCCTGGCCAGATCCCACGGCGCGCGACCCAGGCTTTCGCGAGTCCATTGAGATCGTCAAAATAATCATACAGCAATGGCTTGGCGAGCCCTGCTTCGCGCATCACCGCATTCACACCGATCTTATGTAAGCCATCGCGGATCAGGGTGCGTTCAAACGCATCCAGAATAACCTCTTCACTTTTCTGGCGTTTTGAACTCTTCGGTTTTACTGCCGCAGCACTCACTGGCCTCATTCCTTTTCCGAACGTTGATGCGATGGTGTCCTGACATAGGGCTTAACACAGGGCGCAAAAAAATACCTACCAGTAGTCATTATGGCACGTTTCAGCCGACGAATTGCAGTAAAAAGGTCTAAAAATGCGCTTTAAATTGCTCATTTCATGAAAATACTTGCCTTATAAGCTACCAAAAGGTAGCTTATAAGGCAATGTTACTCGTTATTAAGGGGAAAAGGGTGTCTCTGAAGAAATTATCGCGCCGTCAAACACTACAAGCAGTTACAGCCAGCGCAGCAATGGTTGGATTCCCGCATGTGGTACGGGCGGCTTCACTCGGATTGAGCAATCGCGATGCCGATGTGATTGTGATTGGTGCGGGTCTGTCGGGCTTGCAAGCGGCGGTACTGTTGCAAGACGTTGGTGTGGATGTCCTTGTTCTCGAAGGCAGTGAGCGTGTCGGTGGCCGGGTCTATACCAAAGACGATGCCCCTGGACGTCCCGATGTGGGGGGCTCTGAGATTGGGACCACGTATGCACGCGTGCGCGACATGATTGACCGCGTTGGCGGCTTCACCATGAAGCCTTTCATCGATATTTTCCAACTTGAATTTGCCTTGCATATTGATGGTAGTTTGATGCCGGTATTGGATTGGCCTCAAGCCACCGTGAACAAACTGCCTGAATCTGAACGCAACACCGGCCCCTTTGGTCCGTTTGCTCTTGGCCCTAAGTACGCCATGCGTCCTTCGCCTCTGGCGGACCTTGACTCGTGGCTCGAACCGGAAAATGCCAAATATGATATTCCGTATGGTGACTTCTTGAAGTCGCAAGGGGCGAGCGATGAAGCGATTCGTTTGATCAGTGAGCAATTAGATCCCGGTGATGCCAATGGGGTGTCAACATTGTGGATAATGCGTTCGCAACGTTTCCAGCAATTTGTCGGTGGTCTTGATGGTCTTGATCAAATGCAAGATGGGATGAGCCGGTTGCCGGAAGGCATGGCGCGACTTTTGTCGCGTGATGTCCAATTTGGCGCAACTATTGAGTCCATCTCATATGATGATCAGGGCGTTGAAGTGCGCGATGCAAAGGGACGCGCCTATCGTGCGCGTTATGTGATTTGCACAGTCCCGTTGACTATTCTAAAGCAGATTCAGTTTGAGCCGGGTCTTCCAGACTTACAAGCCGAAGCGGTTGCCACGATTCCATGTGATCGTTCCGCAGGTATTTACTTCCATGTCACTGACCCTTACTGGGAAGAGGATGGCATGCCCGGTTCTACTTGGACCAATCATGCCATGGGCCGCGTGTTCCGTTATTCCTGGGGGGACGGCTATTATCTCTGGATGCAAAAAGGCGGCGCCGATGCCGCCGCGTTAAGTGGTATGAGTGACAAGGATATTATGGAGCAGGCTCTCAAAGAACTCCATGATGTGCGGCCAAGCACTGTGGGACGGGTAGAGCCGACAACGGTCATGAATTGGGGCGACTATCCATGGACCCAAGGGCATAACGCGTATCGCGGTCCAGGGCATATTGCGAAATATGGCAATATTATTGCCACCCCTCATGGTCCCATTCACTTCTGTGGTGAACATACGTCTGTGCTCGCATCCGGTATGGAAGGGGCCATGGAATCAGGCGAACGTGCCGCTGTTGAAGTGTTAGAGAAGATCGACCTTTAGAGCATGTCACACCGGTTCTGGAGTCTTGCCGCCTTTCGCGCGGCGCCCGCTGTTCACACAGGTCAGGCTGTCATGGTGATTTTGCGGGTGCTGTATGCAGCGATCTTACTCTTTGCGGGCGCGCAAAAAGTATGGCTTGGCTGGCTATTCAGCGATACCGCGCAGCTTGAGTTTATAAATCGTTTGTCTCTTTTGGAACCCGGCAGCATACAAGCGATTTACATGGAAAATGTGGTGATTCCTCTTGCATTTCCCATCGCCTGGTTTGTGACGCTTACGCAACTTGCGACAGGTATCTTGCTTTTGATTGGGGTGAGAGAACGCGCAGTGTCATTGGTGACATTGTTCCTATATGCCAATTTCATCTTAGGGGGATATTTCTTTATTCAAGCGGTGCCGATCTTACTCATGCCGTTTCTATTTCTGGTGTTTCCGTCAGGGCGTTGGTGGGGCTTGGAACGTGAAGACGCACCTGCTGTTTAAAGCCATCTGCGCACCTGTGATTTGTAATTGCGATAGGAATCGCCGAATTTTCCTTCGAGATATTTTTCTTCGCGTTTGATGACGCCTTCTGTCATCACGATCATCGCAGGTATGACGGTTAAAACAGCCCATAGATTGTCGATCAAGATTCCGATCGCGATATGAAGAATAGCCATGCCAAGGTAAATCGGGTTACGGGTGTATTGGTAAGCGCCCGAGGTGATAATCGCTGTTGTGGGGGTGCGCACATCTAATGTTGTGCCCGTTTTCTTAAACTCCGGGACAGATTGTTTGCCGAGATAAACAGCGATCAAAACCAACAGAGTGGGAAGAATGTATTGCCAGGGGGCAGGGAGCATGTCGATTGGCCATACATAGTGAAGACCGATGGCCAGCGCAAGAAACCCTATATGTATGAAGGGCGGAATGGTGATGACACCCGCATTGTCATTTTGGGCCGTTTGTTCTTGGGCTTGCTTTGAGTCTTTTTCATTCGCTGGGTCTGTCATTGCATAGTCTCCGGTGTTCCAGCATACATTGGTCGTGATTTATGTCACCTTATCACGCCATGATTGAGTTGCCGACAGTTTGACGTGTTAAGTTTTCTCGGCGAGTGGGTTGTCTTCTAATAAGTCATCAAGCGCGCGTGATGTTTCCACACCTGTTTTTGTGTTGCGGCAGAACGTTTTATAAAGAACGGGTGTGGCGATTAAGGAAAGCGCCGTGCCGATAAACACCCCGCCAACAATGATGATACCGATGGCTTGGCGCGCTTCTGCGCCAGCATCTGTGGCGAAAGTAAGCGGTAAAGCGCCAACAGTGGTGGCAAATCCCGTCATAAGAATTGGCCGTAAGCGCGTTGTAGAGGCTTCGATAATCGCATCATGAAACGCCATGCCATCTCGGCGCAGTTGATTGATAAATTCCACAATCAGAATCGCATTTTTTGCCGTTAACCCAACCAGCATAATCAAACCAATTTGCGTATAGATGGTGATCGGCATTTGCAGGAGAGCAATCACGCCTAACGCGCCGAAAAGGCCCACAGGCACAGTCCCGATAATCACCAATGGATGAATAAAGCTTTCAAACTGTGCGGCGAGAACTAAGAACACAACAACAAGCGCTAATCCAAAAGCGAAATAAATGGCATAGGTGGAGTCGGCAAATTCACGCGCTTCGCCGTCCCAACTGAGCTGCGCTTCAGCGGGCAGTGACGTACGCACGATGTCTTCAACCTCTTCTAAGGCTTGCCCCAATGTGTAGCCATCGCTGATTTGGCCCGAAAATGTAATGGCGCGCAAGCGGTTGAAACGATTGAGCTGGCGCGGTCCTGCCTGGTCTTGCAGGTAGACGAGGGGCCCAAGGGAAACCAGTTCTTGGGTTTCATTCGAGCGGACAAAAATATTGGTGAGATCGGATGGCGACATGCGTTCCGCGGCGTCCGCTTGAAGCACGACATCATATTCTTCGCCGTTCATGCTGAAACGTGTGACCGTGCGCGATCCCATCATGGTTTCAAGGGTGCGGCCAATATCCTCGACATCAATGCCAAGGGCGGCGGCGCGATTGCGATCCATATCGAGAAGGAGCTGCGGCTTGGTTTCTTCGTAGTCGGCACGCACATTCATCACAATCGGCGATGCCGCAAATTGATCAAGGAGAATATCGCGCCACTCGGCGAGGGTGTCATAAGAATATCCGCTGATGACAAATTCTACTGGCGAACTGGTGCCGTGTTCACCAAAGCTGCGGCGGTTAAACGGAATAATGCGTGCGCCGGGAATATCGCTTAAGGGTTTGCGTAATCTCGCAACGAGTTCAGGCGTGGAAATATCGCGCTCGGCCCAATCGACCAGTTTGACCACCATGATCGCATTATCGACCGGACCCTCACCTGTCATATTGTTACCCATGATGGTAAGCACGCCACGAACGACGCCTTCTTCGTTATACTTGCCAACAGCTTTTTCTGCCTGCTCAACATGTTCAATGAGATAATCACGGCTCGATCCTGATGGCGCCTGGATAATGGCGCTAAACTCGCCGCGATCCTCAATTGGGGTCAAGGCTTTTGGCAATTGCGCATAGAGTGTGAAGATCAACGGAACCAGGGCAAGCCAGATGATGAACACGGCAGATGACTTTGTTAGCACCTCTGCTAGAAAGGTTTTATACTTTGCTTGCAGTTTTTCAATAATGCGTTTATTGGCCGCGCCAATCCATCCCTTATACTTACGCTCACGCAAGATGCGGGAACACAGCATTGGAGCGAGGGAGAGCGCCACAAAGGTGGAAAAAATCACAGCAGCGGATAAGGCGACTGCGAATTCGCTAAACAACCGCCCGATATTGCCTTCCAGCATCACAATCGGCACAAACACGGCGATTAGCACGGTCGTGGTGGCGATCACCGCGAAATAGATTTGCCGTGTGCCGAGAAAGGCGGCGAGAAGGGGCTTTTCTTTTTTCTCAATCCGTCGGCTGATATTTTCCATCACCACAATCGAGTCATCAACAACAAGACCGATCGCAAGGACGAGCGCCAGCAAGGTCAGAACGTTGATCGAATAACCAAGCGCTTGCAGTACAAGGAATGTCGAGACAATCGAAATCGGAATTGTCACCGCGGGAATCAGCGTCGCGCGTATGTTGCCGATAAAAAGGTAAATCACTGAGACGACGAGCGCGAGGGCGATCGCGAGGGCGAAGAACACTTGTTGTAAAGACGTTTCAACAAAGGTGGTGTCGTCGCGGGAGACGACCATGGTGATGTCTTCAGGCAGAGCGTCTTCGATCCGCGGCAGGACTTTGCGTATTTCTTCCGCCACCTCTAACGCATTGCTTTGCGATTGGCGAACGATGCCCAAACCAACGGCATTCAGACCATTATACCGAAGGCCTTGCCGGATGGTGCGAGGGCCAATTTCCACACGGGCGACATCGCCAATGCGCACTAACGTGTCGCCGTCGCGCGCAATAACGACATTGCGAAACTCTTCTGGTGTCGAGAGGCGCGTTGACGTGCGCACGGTGAGCTCACGGCTTGTGGATTCCAAACGGCCAGTTGGAATGTCCACATTTTGCCTTTCTAAGGCGCGCTCAATATCAGTGACAGCAATGCCCCGTGCCGCCATTTCGGAACGGTCGAGCCAGATGCGCATGGCGAAATAGCGCCGCCCGCCAATAAACGCATTGGCGACACCGGGTAAACTTGTCACCTGATCGATGATAAAGCGATCCACATAATCGGTGAGTTCCATCAAATTCCGGCTAGAGCTGCGCAAACTCAGCCAGAAAAACGGATCTGCATCGGTGCTCCGTTTGTTGATGCTTGGTGTATCCACCTCTTGCGGCAGGAAGAAAGCAATACGTCCCACACGGTCACGCACATCATTGGCCGCTTCATCAATATCCCAACCTGAAACGAACTCGATATTGATGTTCGATGTGCTGTCACTGCTGGTGGAGCGGATCGTGCGGATGCCCGAAATGCCGCTAATCGCATCTTCGATCACTTGCGTCACTTGTGTTTCAACGATTTCTGCCGAAGCGCCGCGGTAATTCGTCATAATCGAAATCACAGATGGATCGATATTGGGATATTCCCGCGCTGACATACGCGACAAGCTAAAGATGCCGAACACCAGCAGCAACACACTGACCACAATGGCCAGAACAGGGCGCCGGATCATGATGTCAGATAAAAACATCTGTCTTAACTCTGTTGGTAGCTTGGTGTGGAGCCCGGTGCGATTGTTTCGAGAATCTCAACCGGTGATCCCTCGCGCATAAACTGTATGCCGCGCACGACAATCAATTCACCGGCAGCGACACCGCTGACAATCTCAACCAAACCCGGTTCGCGTAATCCCAGCGTCACTTCGCGCTTTTCTGCGACATTCTTGTCGTTAATGACATAGACGAATTGCCGTGCGCCCGATGGCGCTAAGGCTTCTTCAGCAACGAAGATAGCGTTTTCTTTTTCCTGTAAGGCAATCGTGAGATTGAGGAACATGCCTGGCCGCAGTAAGCGGTCTTGATTATCAAACACGGCCACCGCACCAATAGTCCGGTTTACGGGATCAATACGTGTTTCCAAACTTTCGATCGACCCTTCCACAGCGAAGCCTTCCAGGGCGCGGCTGGTGGCGCGAATTTGATCCCCTTGCGATGTTTTCAACATCACTGTTTCAGGCACCGTGAAGTCCACCTTGATCAGACTCAGATCATCCAATGTCGTAATTTCTGTGCTCTGGCTAATCAGCGTGCCGCGGCTGAGACGGTTCACGCCCAGCGTGCCAGCGAAGGGCGCGCGAATGGTAAACTCTTCGAGGCGCGCCGCGCGGGCGGCGACTTGTGCTTCTGCCGACCCCAATTGTGCTGTGAGTTCTTCAGCGCGGGATTCTGACACCGCCTGCGATCCACGCAGCGACATAACCCGGTCAAACTCTTGTTGCACTTGCGTGAGTTGAACTTCTGCACTTTTTAATTCGGCCTCAAGTTCACGCGAATCGAGGGTCACGAGGACGTCACCCGTTTTCACATCTTGTCCGTCTTCAAAAAACACGTCCTCCAATCGCCCCGTGACTTTTGATGTGATGATCACCGCTTTGTTGGCGCGCGTGGTGCCGACGGAGGACACATATTCCGTTGCGGTGCGCGATATGGCTGGTGCGACAATCACCGATTGCGTGCGCATTGGCCCGCGAGGCACCGGCTCGCTTGCATTATGAGAGGGTCCCCACATCATCCAGCCCAGGCTCATGGCGATCACGGCCAAAAAACCAACGGCAATATTTCGCGGGGAGGCGTTCATTCGATGTCCTTGCGCGTTTCTTTTTATGCGTAGGGTGGTCTCTCATCTCCGCATGAGCGGGAGCGTCTCTCTGCAATCATAGCGGTTAAGATGAAACGGCCCTTAAGTTCTGCATGTTCTATCATGTCTCTGTTGCGATGCATAACAGCGAAAATTTGTGAGATGTCAGGCTTTGGAGCCTTTCGGCCCCGAGCTTATCACCGCTGCTCTCTTTTTGGATGCTGCAAACACTTCGGCCTTTCAATAAAGCGCCAACAATGTTACCAGTCAGTGACACTGTCTGCAAGTGCCTCAGCAGGGTGTAAATAGTGGTAATAGGAGAGACCTATGTCATCGGAGACAGACACGATCATTGCGACGCTGGGCGATAAGGTGTGGGAGCATTTTCAATCGCAAACCAATTGCCACCAGCATCCGGACTTTGAGCATCTGCTCAACATCACAATGCTGAACGGGCAAGAGGCGGGATCATGTAGGGTTCTGACGGGCGGGAAAGTTGTCAAAGGCTCGTATCTGTCGATCAGCATGGGACCGTTTGGGCGTTATATGAATATCCATCTGATCCCTGAGCCGCAATATGACGTGCCCCGTTTGGTGTTCGAAGGAATGATTTCCCCGAATGGCAGTCAGGTTACAGTCGATCTGTTTCCGGACAAAGATTTTATCTTGGATCTCGAAGACTATCTTGCGGAATATACAGACATCGTTCCCGTTTTTGATGAAGCCCATGCCAATAAAAACTTCTCCTGGGAAGATTCACGCATGCCGCATATGCGTGCATTGTTCTCGCCGTATCGTTTACTGGCGTTTAAAGTGGCGCCTGAGCATCTTTCGGCCTTTGAAGGATATGCTCTGCAGTATCTCAAACATTGGCTACGCATGTTAGAGGCTGCCGAAGAGGTGACCTCCGATGTCACAGAAATACGTCTCGCGCGGCGCGCAAAAATGAAGCACGTGCTGATCGATAAAGATCCGGATCGTTATAAAGTCGTGGATGTCTTTGGGGAAGAGATCACCTCTGACATTGAACATGCGACCATGCTCTAATCTGGTGCTTTAAGTCGAAACGCATCATTCAGTATGTCAAGAAAAAGGGCGCTGCCTTGGTAAGGTGCGCCCTTTTTTGTTGTTTGCCTTTGAAGGCTATTCTTCTTGTGGATTGAGCCAGCGACTGATGCGGTCGAGATAATCTTTCATATCTTGACGCGTTTGCGGTAATTCCTCTGGCGGTAGATCAAGATGATTGAGCGGCAGTTCTTGTTGGAACTGATCAAAGACTGGCTTGACCATTTCCATGGGATAGCGAGGCAGTAAGCGATTTTTCCGCAGCTCCGCAATGTTGATTTCAGCTTCGATCAGCGCTTCTTTGTTCTCTGGCTCTTGCGCCAACACTTCCCCGCGATTGTCAACGATGAGTGAGCCGCCGCCGAAATCATTGGCTCCAGGCACATCAGCAGGGATCGAAATGTTAGACATGGCGGAATACATATTGTTGTAGAAGGCTGATGCCTTAACATCGAGTGGATTAAAGCCTGTAGCTGTGCGCAGCATGATTTCAGTGCCGCGCATGGCGAAGGCAACGAACGTAAGCGGGTCCAACTGCACTGTGCTTACCGCGATGTTGCCGAACTCGGTTTGCACAACTGGATATTCTTGTGCGATCCCATATTTAGCGCGGAATTTATCGCGCACATTCTCAATCGTTGTGGTGGGAATTTCTCCACTCGGATCATAGCGGGTGGCATTCCGTGTCTTCCAATATTCTTGCACGATCTCGCCTTGGCGGTTGATCACGGGGTTGATGCTAAGGATATGCCCTGGCCAGTCTGCATCGCGTGCATAGCTGCCAAAGATAATATAAGTGTCGCATTCGCGCGCTAAGTTACCAATTCTATCGGTCTCAGGGCCTGGCACTTCAATGGTGTATTTGATTTTTTCATCGCGCGGACCTGAAGAGTAGCCGGTCAGTGGAAATTCATTGAACAGAATGAAATCCGGTTTTTTGCCTTCGGTGCAGGCTTTGTCGATCCATTGCTCCATGCGGCGCAAATTTTCTGCCAGCCCTTCTTCCTTAGACGGAGCGTTTTGAATATTCACCGCCTCGTTTTGCACAACTTTTAAAATAACCACATCTTTTTCAAGAGGGATTGTCGGATAGGTTCCATCTGGACGCACAAGTTGTGGCGTATCACCGGAAGATTCCTGAGCTATCACGCTATATGTCAGGCTGCCACACGCCAAGACCAGTGCAGTCATGGCGGCGCCTATTTGTCTTTTGTTTTTTTGAAACATCGTCCCTCCATTCAAACATCTCTCCGATATGAGAGATTGCCAACTTCACCAAAAAGCATAGGATTTTCTTTTGTGGATGTCATTAGCTAAGCCAGGTTATTCCGTTTAATATACCTATGAATCTGTCATCGAATCCTAAGGGTGAAACACATGACGATGTTATCGAAACTGACTCTCTTTCTCTGTCTAACATTTGTTGTAAGAAGTGCCGCAGCCGAGGTGATCATTGAGCGTATCAATCCTGATGGCATGCATAAACCTGACGCTTATTCGCAATTGGTGACTGTGAGCGGCCTGACGAAACTCGCTTATCTCGGCGGGAAGGCTGGATTGCGTGAAGATGGTACTGTGCCGGAGACACTGGCGGAGCAGTCGCAACTGATTTTTGAAAAGATCGATATTGCTCTCAACGCTGCGGGTGCACGCCGCGAAGATGTGCTCGATATCCAAGTCTACATTGTTGATCTCGATACAATTGATCCGACCCCGGTCTACGACGACATTACCGCCTTTTTCCCAAAGGGGCACAAACCCACATCCATGGTCATTGGGGTGTCGGCGCTTGCCGTGCCGGGGATGTTGGTGGAAATCAATGCCGTGGCTGTTATCCGCGAGGAGTAAGGACTGACTATTTGTGAGCGCGGATCGTCAATGAAATAGTTTGTGGAACGGCGCAAAGTGGCTATACAAGAAAGACAAATAAAACTATGCTATGTAAATAATATTAGAAAGTATTACTTTCGTTACTTGTTTCTGTAGCCACAGATCAGAAGCCGGTGAAATATAAACAATCACCCAGAGTGTAGGAGCATCGTCCCATGTCTGAAAATAAACCCATTGATCCCTACATGGCGCTCGCGCTGCAACCTATCATGGTTGGTGCGAATAAACGGGAAGACATTAAGCAGAACATTGATCACATTACCGAACTTGCTTTTGCAGCAAAGAATGTGACGGAGATCGAACTGCCTGTGCGTCTTTACGCCATTCCTGAAGGCGCCCTACAAGGCTTCACTGATGAAGTCTTCGATATGGATCACGTGGACTATGTGAATTCATTGGCGATTGATTTGCCTGGACCGGAATCGGATCAACTGAGCCAGTTAGCGCAGGGGTTGAATGCGTATATAATTGCGCAAGCGAAAGTGAAAATTCCGGAAATCCCCGAGCGCTTTTTCAATTGTGCTTTTGCTATTAATCCGGAAGGCGACATCATCCATAAACATTACAAACTGCAAGTCTTTGCCCGTGAACACACAACAGTGCCCCATGATGTGTGGGACAAATGGGTTGAGCTCTATGGCGATGGTTTAGATGCCTTTTATCCGGTGACCGATACGGATATTGGCCGTATCGGCGCCTTGATATGTATGGAGGGGAGTTTTCCCGAAATCACACGTGGTCTTGCGATGAACGGGGCAGAGATCACCTATCGCCCGAGTTATCCCGAACCTTATGTCTCGAACGGGTTATGGGAAATCCAAAACCGCTCGCGGGCGCTTGATAATACCATGTATATGATCTGTCCGAACCCAGCGGCTTATGCCTTAACGGCGGAAAGCACATTCCCGCTTGACATGTTTGGCGGTCATTCGATGATTGTTGATTATCAAGGCCGTATCTTGACGGAGGCGCGCTCTGCGGGAACAGCGTCGTATGCGGGTGCGATTATCGATATCGAAGCCTTGCGGAAATATCGTGCAGAATCGATGTGGGGCAATTGGATGAAAGATTTGCGGACAGAGCAATACCGTATTATCTATGATGAACCGCAATATGAGAAAAACCGCTGCCTTACGGAAAAGCCATTGAAGCATGCTGAAAATGATGCAGTTGTCCGCGCGGCCCGTGAGCGTATGTTTGAACGTGGTGTATGGAAACGTCCTGCGAAATAGTCAGGCACTGTCTTTCCTTGATTGATGAGAGTCGTTTATGCCTGATTTTCGAGATTTCGTTGCGCAGTTAGATGCAGATGGCCAACTTGTGCGCTTCAGCAAAGAGGTCGATCCTCAATTTGAATTGGGTGCTCTTATTTGGAAGCTTGAGGAGCAGGGTAAAGCGGCGTTTTTTGAAAATGTCAAAGGGTCAAACATACCGGTTGTCGCCGGGGTGATGAATGGCCTTGAACGCTATGCAAGATTGCACGGCATAGATGATTCCAAGCATTTCACCCGCAGAGACCACGCTAAGATTATGCAAGAGGCGATCGCGCATTCGATTCCACCGCGTGAGCTTAATACGGGGCCTGTAAAAGATGTGATAAAATTGGACGATGCGGCGTGCCTATACGATCTTCCTGTCCCAACCTTTTGTGAAGATGATTCTGGAGCATTTATCACGGCCGCCATCGGTGTGAGCCGTCATCTTGACACATCGGAACTCAATGTTGGTGTTTACCGCGCCTTGGTGGTGGACCAACACACGCTGAATATCAATATCAGCCCGACCAGCAATCTACGCGGCATTCTGCACGCTTCGAAAGAGAAGGGCGAGCCTTTGCCGTTATCACTCGCGATTGGCAATGATCCGCTCATGCTGATGGCGGCGGCGGGCAAGCCAGAATCGGACACATCAGAATATGCCGTCGCTGGAGCCTTGCGCAAAGACGCACTTGAACTTGTGCGGTGTGAAACAAATGATTTGTTGGTGCCAGCCCATGCGGAAATCGTCATAGAAGGTGTGATCGATTTCACCGAAGAGCGCACGCAACAATTCGGCGAGTTTGCTGGACAATATGGACCGGGCACCAATCCGAATTTCCGCGTCACGGCCATCACACATCGAAAAGACCCGCTCTTTCACGCAATTTTTGGGGAACAGGGAAGGGAGCACTTTACTCTTGGGTCAATGTCTCTCTATGGCCTGCGCGATAAAATTTCTCAGGATATTAAAGCGCAATTTCCTCTCGTCACAAACGCGCATATGATCATGGAGCCGTCAACAACAGGACCGATGTTTCAATTGAATGTGCAAATGCGCAAAAGCGACAATGACCAGCCAAAAGAACTTATCCCACAAATCTTTGGAGCCATGGCCGCAGGATTACCAATGAGCAGCATTTTCAAACGTATTGTAGTGGTTGATGAGGATATTGACTTCACATCATATAAGGATGTGGAATGGGCGATCTGGTCACGTGTCGCCGATGCATCGAAAGTCATCATCATCCCTGATCAGGTAAGCTGGGACACAGAGCGTGGCACAAAAGACGGCAAGTCTGTGCGCATCGGCTTTGATGCAACAATGGACCTTGAAGACAGAGATAGTCTAAAACGCCCGATTATACCGGGTTTGGACGACATAGAACTTGAGGACTATCTTTAAGCCCCTTATTCATCTTCATGGACAAAGCCACGTTCGTGTGCGACCGTCACGTCTCTCTCATAAAGCTCATGTGCGGCTTGGCGAATCTCCTCCGCCAACAAACGCGGCGGACGGGCAAGCTCCACACCTGCACGATAGATCAAGCAGGCCATATTGGCGGCTGTCGGCCAGTCAAAATCGAGCCATTTTAAAGGGGCATCCCCTTCGGGTGGCGCGACAATGGTGAGAGGCACTGCATAAGGCACGCTAACAGTCAAATAATCCCCACGCACCAGGAGGCCCATCGACGCGGATACCGCATTGGAAAAGACCATTTGTTTTGGTGGCTCCAAGCCAGCCGCAACAAACACTTCCGAGACTGGCAGAGGACCTGTATCGCTTGGTTGACGGGCAGGGACGAGCCAAGGATATGCGGCAAGTTGTTCGAGTGAAAGATCTTTCACACCATCAAGCGGGTGCCCCTGACGCGCCAGCACAATCGTTCGAACACGGAAGAGATTTTCAAGGGCAAGCTCACTATCGATGCGCCAGTCCGGTGTGGCCACCCCCGCTACAAGATCGAGGTCGCCGCGGCGAAGCTGTTCGATCAAGACATCCGTCAAACCACCTGTCATGGTGACATCAATCTGCGGAAATTTTTCTTGAAATCGGGCAATCGCGACAGTGCCAACTTCTCCTGCCATGGTCCCGCCAAAGGCGACACGCACTTCGCCGCGAGACCCGGAATCCATGGCGCCCAGTTCTTCGATTGCTGCGCGGTGCTGCACCATCATGCGCCGGGCATGATTCTCAAGCGCAAAGGCGAATTCGGTGGGCACCATATTGCGCTGCTTTCGCTCAAACAGGCTGACGCCCAGTTCCGATTGTAATTTATCAATGCTCTGGCCAATGGCTTGTGGGGTGAGGTTGGTCGCGCGGGCGGCCGAGGCAAAGTTGCCTTCCTCCATAACAGCTAAAAATTGTCGGAGTTGTTTGAGTTCCATCCTTGGTTTTTCCTTCTTGAGCTGGGGCGACTCTCACGCAGCGGTTAACGCCAGTTCAAAGTAAAGTAAAACTTTCTAATAATCCACAATTATATTAGTTTTTATTGACTGAGGGGCATGCCTATGGTGTGATGGCATGTGAAAACAAATTCCGCATACGGAGACATGTGCTGCGGATGAACAAGGGGGAAAGCATGACTTTACTCAACAAATCCACAAAAACACTCTTGCTTGGCACATCAATGTTGGTGTTGCCGGCTTTCACGCAAACCGCTGCGGCAGCAGTGACAGAAATGGTGGTGTCGGCGGAACGGCGCGACGCCAGCATTCAAACGGTGCCAATTGCCGTGACGGCTTTTTCTGCGGACGATATTGAGAATCTGCAAATTATTAATGTTACAGATATTGGCGCTACCGTCCCAAATATGGTGTCACGGAATTCATCAGGTCAGGCCACGAACGTAACGATCTTTATGCGTGGTCAGGGGCAAAATGAAAGCACCATGCCGACGGCGGAAAGCGCTGTGGGGATTTACATTGATGATGTCTATCAAGCGCGGACCAATGGTTCGAATATCGAACTCCTCGATATTGAGCGCATTGAGGTGCTCCGCGCACCGCAAGGAACGCTGTATGGGCGGAACACGATTGCCGGTGCATTGAAGTTCGTCACCCGTAAACCTGGGGATGAAACCCGTGTGGCGGCTAGCCTTGGGTATGGCACACGCGAACATATCCAAGCAAAACTTTCAGCATCCGGTCCTGTGGTTGAAGGGAAGCTCGCCCTTGGTGCCGCAGTCGTTTACTCGGATCAAGAAGGTTATTATGACCGCTATTCGGGGACGACGAAAGTTGAGTCCGATATTGGTGATCGTCAGTATGCTGGTATTCGCGCTGATTTGAATTATTACGGCTCGGAGAATTTCGAGTTCAACGCGCATATTGCATACACAGAAGATGATACGGATGCGTCCTATGTAACGCCATTAGCTGATTTTGTTCTCATGCCTGCTGCAAATAATGCACCCCTCTCAGGTGATTTTTATGGTACGCAAACAACTGACCAACAACATGCAGATGTCGAGCAGCTCACTGCATCGATCAATATGACCTGGAAATTTGATGGTTTCGATTTGAAATCCATCACCGGTTATCGTGATGTTGAGCAAGACAGCTATATTGATATTTCAGGTTCTAACGGGTGGTATATTGACTCGCTAGTCGAGGGAACTCAAATCACGCAAGAGATTCAGCTTATCGGCTCAACAGAGAATGTTGACTGGATCTTAGGTGCGTTTTACTTGAACGAGGATAATGACACAGATTCACTGAATATCCTTGCTGGTGGTCTGATTAACAGTCGTCAAATTTACACCACGGAAACCCAGTCTTATGCAGTTTTTGGTCAAGCAACCTATAATGTGAATGATCAGCTCGGCCTCACTGCTGGCTTGCGATGGACTCAAGATGAGAAAGAGTTCAGTGGTGGTACCGGTGGATTCCCACCTTGGGGTGAAGATTACGGAATAATGCTTGATGATTCATGGGATCAAGTTCAAGGTAAGCTCGGGATTGATTATCAGGTTGATGATGATACATTGCTCTATTTCTCTGTATCCCAGGGCTTTATGGCTGGTGGTTACCAAGCACGAGCGGTAAGGGTTGCCGATGTGAATACGCCTTATGATGAAGCAACGGTGATATCCTACGAAGCTGGGATCAAGACGGAACTCGCTGACAATCGAATTCGTCTGAACGCAAACTATTTCTATGCAGATTATGAAGACATACAAGAAAATGCCTTGAATCCTATGTCTTCGGGTACGATCCGATTCAATGTTGGTGATGCGATAGTTCAAGGTCTTGAGGCGGAGATGCAGGCGTCACCTACAGATAACCTCAATATCTTTGCCAATCTTGCGATTACGGACTCCGAATATCGCAACTTGAGAGATGAAGCACTGGCTGTGGGTATGACGCCTGGTCACGATGTGGCAGGTACACCTGATGCTATGGGTGGTATTGGTTTTGATTATACGGTTAACCTTGCCAATGAAGGTAGTATTGTTATGGGTGGTGATTATCGATATCAAAAATCCCATTGGCCCGGTACAAAGCAAAATGCACCTGGAACTAAGGTCGAGGAATTGAATCTTGTGAATGGATTCATCAGGTATGAAATGCCAGGTGGGAATTTCGACGTAGGTGTTTATGTGCGCAATCTCAATGATGATGAGCATATATACACGGGTTTTGATTTTGGAACTTTTGATTCGGCCTACGCGGCTGAGCCACGGAGTGTGATGCTCAAAGCGAACTTCCGTATGTAATCACAAAACAAGGAGGCGAATATCATGCATTCGCCTCTTTTCATGATGTTTAAAATGAAAAAGGTCCTTCCCCGCCTTCTGGCTGCAGTGTTCTTAGGCTTGTCCCCCAGAACACTGCAGGCCCAGTTTTCCGCGCCTGGTATTGAGCCGGCCTCTGTCGATGCCATTGCCGAAGGCCTTTATTCTTATCGTTGGGGTCTCTATCGCTCTATTTTCCTGATTACAAAAAATGGTGTTGTCGTCACGGACCCCATTAGCACCGATGCCACAAAACGCATGCGGTCTGAAATTGCAAAGCTTACCGATCAGCCGGTGAAGTATGTGATTTACTCACATGATCATTGGGATCACATCATGGGCGGGCAGATTTTTAAAGATGAGGGTGCTGAGTTTATTGCACAAGAAAACTGTCTAACGAATATGACAGCCAATCCGCATCCGGACATTGTGCTGCCGGATACGACGTTTTCTGAGAAATACGCATTACGCCTTGGGGAAAAGGGGCTTGATCTCTTTTATTTCGGACCGAGCGATGGCGATTGCAATATCGTCATGATTCCGCGTCCGGCAAATGTGCTGTTTAATGTGGATTTGTTGAATCCTCCGTCTGGGCGGTATATGCCGTTTCAGCCCATGCTGGTGGATTATCGTTGGGCGACAGGAATTGATGTGTACAAAGAAATCGAATCTCTGATGGCAGAGGAGGGAATTGACTCTGTTCTTGGGGGGCATTTGGTCATGGCACCAAACGGAGATGGGACTTTTCGTGAACTCCCCCTCACAGGTCCTGCCTCCGCCATGACGGAGCGCCGTGAATTGTGGGAACAGGCGATGAAGGCGGTGAAAGATGAAATCGATAAAGGCACGCCTGCCTATCTTGCGGCGCAACGTGTCGATGTGACCCCGTTCGAAGATTTGCGTGGGTATGATGAAATCAAGATGCGCCTTCTTCTTGATCGTATTGCTGCCTATTATGCGGTTGGTCATTAAGAACGCATGTCGAATGTCCGTCTTTCGTGACACAAAACCTAGTTCTTTTTTGGATCTCTGCTAATCTGTGCCTCAAGAATGGGAACGCCACAGAGAGGGGACAGACAGCGTGACGGATACCACCACTTCAAAATCATTCAGCACCACAGAACTGATCTCATATGCTGGTGTTGCAACGCCGATGCAAGCTTTGCTGATTCCCCTCATCGTGTTCCTGCCGCCCTTTTATGCGGGGGTCATGGAAACCGGAGGGGCAGGGGCGCTTTCCAGCGGCCTTTTTACCGTCGGATTTGTCTTTGCGCTTGCTCGCACATGGGATGCGCTCAGTGATCCAATTGTCGGCGCCTTGTCAGATCGCACAGAGAGCAAGTGGGGACGGCGCAAACCTTGGATCGCCATTGGCACACCATTTTTGATGCTGCTCACATGGATGCTGCTCGTTCCTGGTGAAAGCATCGGGATGTTCCGGCTCGGGCTATTGATTTTCTTTTTCTATGTGGTGTGGACCGTTGTTTACATTCCTTATCAATCTTGGGGCGCTGAGATTTCAACCAATTACGATGAGCGCGGTAAGATTGCCGCCTTCCGTGAAGGAGCGGGGGTCCTTGGGATCATCATTGGTATGGGTGTGCCGCTTCTCTTGATCGATCCGATTGCGCAGCCTGCGCGTGACTTATTATGGCCGCAAGGATTACCCCTCGATAATTCACTTGCCTCTCTTCTGAAAATTATGGCGGTCACGATCATCATTATGCTGCCCGTGACAGTCTTTGCAGCCTGCCGTTTTTTTCCGAAGGAGAAAAATGTACAAGCCTCCATGCCGTCTTGGACGCAAACCATGGGTGTCCTGAAACGTAACATTATGTTCCGTCGACTGTTCTTAGGCTACTTTTTTGCTCAGTTCGGCTGGTTGATCTATCTCTCTGTCATCCAGCTTTACATCACCAAAACGTTGAAAATTGAAGAGCATCTCTTTCTCGTCTTTATGCAACATCTGGTGGCCATTGTTTTAGTGCCTGGGTGGGTATGGTTTGCCAAAAAATTTGGCAAACACCGTGCCTATTGCTCGTGTCTCGGGGTCATGATGGTTGGGGTGATTATGCTGGGCCTTCTTGAAGAGCAAAATCTTTGGGCTGCGCTCTTCGTCTTTTTGTTTATTGGAATCGGCGCGGGCGGTAAGTTGGTGTTGCCATCAGCTATGGCGGCCGACACGGTGGATTATGACACGCTGCAAACGGGGCACCGGGAAGCGGGCACTCATCTCGCACTTTTGAATCTCGCAAATAAAATCACCTTCGCCACATCGATCGGTGTTGTTTACCCCGTCTTGGGACTCATTGGATTCAGTTCGACCGGTGAAAATTCACCGGAAGTCTTGAACATGGTGCGTATTATTACGATTAGTCTGCCTCTAACGGTCATGATTATTGGCGTAGCGATTATGTGGAACTTCCCATTGGACCGCAAACGCCATGCGGAAATTCGTGCGCAGCTCGAAACTGTGGCGGCGCAAGACTCGTGATCTTGCGTTCTATCATAAAGGAGTGTTTCTCATGTTAAGACGTTCTTTCCTTTTATTGATCAGTGCTTTTGCTGTGTCGTTTTCTGCAGCCGTTGCGCAAGAACGGCGCGCGCCCATTCCCGAGCCTGATCCCTTTGCACACATCAGTGAGAGTGATGTCGTGGTCGTCCTTGGTGGATCAGGGCGTAGCGGCCGTCATCTCGTACAACAACTTCATGAGGGTGGCGTAACAGTGCGTGGAACGACACGCGATGTGGAAAAAGCGAATGCAGAGGTTGACGATCAATATGATTGGGTTGCCGCCGATGTGACCGATCCCGCGACGCTAACGGCGGCGTTTGAAGGGGCAACCTATGTGATTTCTGCGATTGGCAATGGGCAGAATCCGGAAGCGATTGATTATCAAGGGGTCGTCAATGCGGTTGATGCGGCGAAAGCGCAAGGCGTGCAACAATTCGTTTTGATTTCATCAGCCGGTGTGACGCATGAAGATCATTATCTCAATAAAGTGTTGAACAATGTGCTGATCTGGAAAGGCAAAGCCGAGGAGCACCTCCGCCAAAGTGGGCTCGCATACACAATTGTGCGCCCTACTGGCCTGCGCGAAGATGTCAGCGATCACGCGCAGAAAAGTATTTTGATGGTGCAAGGGGATTGGATGCTCAACGGTATTATTGATCGGGCCGATGTCGCGCGCATTTGTATAGCTGCTTTGGGGAATGAAGACGCCCACGGCAAGACGCTTGAGGTGTTAAATGTTTTTGCGTCCGAGCCGCATATCTGGCGCGATCAATTCGCGACATTGAACATTGATAATTAGGTCTCGACCTTTTAGGGGCGTGCACGCCATTTTCGGTCTGCTGCTTTTTGGATGTCGTCCATATCCGGCATCATGCCATCGATCCAGACTTGTTCAATGATTGTTGAGGGTTCAAGCAGATCACCATCGGTGAGAACGAAGCTTGCGCTTTTCCCCACTGTGATTGAGCCAAGCATATCATCGACCCCAAGAATTTGCGCAGGATACAGTGTGACAGAGCGATAAGCCGCCTCTTTATCCAGACCAAACCCTCCGGCAATCCCGGCGAAGAGGGGAGCATAGCGCGCATTGCCCGATCCGCCAGTACGCGTGCCGCTGGCAATCGCAAATGTCACACCGGCGTCTTCCAACTTTGCTGGTAACGCATAAAGCGTATCGTATGCATCATC
>JANQLI010000288.1 GCA_028280675.1 Alphaproteobacteria bacterium | reverse complement strand
AGGTCCTCATCTGTGGCATCGACAGTTAAGGCCACGGCTTTCACCGCGCTTGGCACAGCCTGTCGTAGGGGTGCGGCCTCCGCCAGGGTGAGATGGCGTGGCGAGGGCTCAAAAAACACCAAGCCCACATAGGCCGCTCCCCCTTGGATCGCAGCGTCCATCGCCTCATGGGTTTTGATCCCACATATTTTGGTGTCGATGGGCATCGTCTCACTCGTTGTGGACATAGAATGAATGTGGGGCGTTATAACAGACCGGTCTTATTCGGCAAATGTCATCTTAATTGTCGGCATCACTCTTGTCCGGTAGCGCCACGGCCTTGCTTTGATTTTGCTTCGCATGTTGCTTTTCTTGGCGGCGATAGGCGCGCGATTCTTTGCGGCGGCGGCCGCCTTTGAGCCAACTTGAGGTGCCGCCAATAAGAATGCCAGCCAGAAAAGCCAGGATCAGTAAAATGTAAAGTGGGGCATAGATTTCAAGCGACCCATCAGAGGCAAAGGGATCGACTTTCAAGGCAACAGGTGTGCGGTTTGCCAAGGCAATGACAATCAGCAGCACCATGGCGATCATGCCCAAGGCCCATTTCACGACTCGCTTCACACCGGAATCCTTTTACCCTGAGGGATGCGTGAGGTTAGCTCTGCTCGGATGGCTTATTGAGACGTTCGCGCATTTCTTTGCCGGTTTTAAAGAAAGGGACGACTTTCGCGTCGACTTGCACCGGATCACCTGTGCGTGGATTACGTCCCACGCGGGCTGGGCGGTGCTTAACGGAAAAGGCGCCGAAGCCGCGCAACTCAACCCGGTCACCGCGGGAAAGCGCGGAAGAAATTTCATCAAAGACTGTATTCACGATGCGTTCGACATCGCGTTGAAAAAGGTGGGGATTAGCTTGCGCGATGCGCGCTACAAGTTCGGATTTAATCATGGTCTGCCTGCCATCTGCTTGTGCTGTCCATCTTGTTGTGAGGGGATAACAACAAGATCTTGGCGAGTGAACCCATATAATAACAATGGCTTAGGGTGCCAAAGGTTAACAGAGGCGTCAAGCAAAAGCTGGCTTAAAGTGTTTAAATATAAGGCTTTTTTTCTGATTTTGCCGAATTCTGAGGGAAAACCGCAAAAAAGCGCGTTTTTTGGCAAAAGAGGTGCGTTTTTGCGCAAAAGAGAAAGGCCATAGCGCGTTTTACCCCATGGCCTTTTGATCTTTTGAAAGAAAGCGGCGGTTTTAGGCGCTGTCTTCTTTGTTTGCCGCGGCGTCTGTGTTGTCCTCGCCGGCTGGCGCCTCATCTGACGGTGCGGCAGGCTCATCCCCTTCGCGCTGTTGCAAGGCAGAGCCGAGGATATCTCCCAATGTGGCGCCTGAATCAGAGGAGCCATATTGTTCGACGGCTTCTTTCTCTTCCGCAACCTCACGCGCTTTGATCGAGAGGGTCAGTTTCCGGCCGCCGCGATCGAAGTTGGTCACGCGGGCGTCAACTTTGTCCCCCACAGCGAAGCGGTCTGGCCGTTGCTCGGAACGATCCCGGCTCAATTCGGCTTTGCGGATGAAGGCGGTCATGCCCTCGCCGACGGTTACTTCAATCCCGTTATCTTGGATTTCAGAAACCGTACAGGTCACGATAGACCCTTTACGGATTTCGCCGAGGGCGTCCATTGGATCGCCATCCAATTGTTTGATGCCAAGGCTGATGCGTTCTTTTTCAGGGTCCACATCCAAGACAACGGCTTTGACAATATCGCCTTTGTTGAAATCCTGGATCGCCTCTTCACCGGATTTGTTCCAATCAAGATCGGACATATGGACCATGCCGTCCACATCGCCTTCAAGGCCGACAAACAGACCGAACTCAGTGACGTTTTTAATCTCACCCTCGATTTTCGATCCAACGGTGTATTTCTCCGCAAAGCTTTGCCATGGGTTATCCATGCATTGTTTCAAGCCAAGGGAAATACGGCGTTTGTTCGGGTCCACTTCCAGAACCATAACCTCCACTTCCTGCGAGGTGGAAACGATTTTGCCTGGGTGCACATTTTTCTTCACCCAGCTCATTTCAGACACGTGGACCAAGCCTTCCACACCGGCTTCCAGCTCAACAAATGCGCCGTAATCAGTGATGTTGGTGATGTGCCCCTTGAGTTTCGCCCCCAAGATGTATTTGCCTTCAACACCTTGCCACGGATCTTCCTCAAGCTGTTTCATGCCGAGGCTGATACGCTGTGTGTCCGGATTGATTTTGATGACTTGTGTTTTAACCGTCTGGCCAATAGTGAGAATTTCAGAAGGATGGTTGACCCGACGCCAGGCAATATCGGTTACGTGCAACAAGCCATCCACACCGCCAAGATCAACGAACGCACCATAATCGGTAATGTTCTTGACAATGCCTTCCACCACATCGCTTTCTTGCAGTTTGCCAATAATCTCATTGCGCTGTTCGGCGCGCGTGACCTCAAGAATGGCGCGGCGTGAGACAACGATGTTGCC
>JANQLI010000220.1 GCA_028280675.1 Alphaproteobacteria bacterium | reverse complement strand
ACCAAAACCCGCCAGCAGCTTTTCCAAAGAGAGTAGATTTTCCCCCGTGGAATCCAACACGGGAAAAGCAGAGAAGAAGACCAACAGAATCGCTAACAGCCCAAGGGACGTGATTTCCAAGGGCACGTTTTCATAGCAATAGACAATGATCGCACCGAGAATGATGGCCATTGTTACCCACATTTGCCAAGTGGTGGTAATTTCAGCGATCATATGCTGCTCTCAATGAACATGGAATTGGTGCTTACCATTTGAAAATTCGGTTCTTTTTCACCTGACCTTATAGCGGGGCATGTTCTGTCCACGCAAGATGAACGGGCCTAACCGTAAAACGCTATCTTATGATGTAAATTATAAGAAAATTTCTCTAAGTATAAGAAATTAAATAAAGAATAGAATCTGTATTTAAAGCCTTCACAGATTTTCTAAGGGCTTTATGAGAAATAAACGCGTGTCAGAGTTGATGATCTGACGGCATGACCGGTGCTTCACGAAGGACGATGATGCTAATGCGGCGGTTTGCCGACATATAGGGATCATCAGGGAAGAGGGGTTCTGACCCTGCTTTGCCAGCCACTTGATAGATGCGATCCAGATCAAGGCCGCCTTCATTGAAAAGACGGCGTGTGGCATTTGCCCTATCGGCTGAAAGCTCCCAGTTCGAATAGCCATCAGGGCGGCGGAATACGGAAGCATCGGTATGGCCACTGATGGTCACGCGGTTCGGCAATTTGGTCAGGACTTTGGCGACCTGACGGAAGAGCTGCTTGGTGCGATCATAGGGCTCTGCTTTTCCTGGCGGGAACATGGAGCGGCCTTCTTGATCAACAATTTGTATGCGCATGCCTTCGGGTGTTTGATCAATGATCAGGTGTTTCGAAAGTTCTGTGAGCTCTGGCATTTCATTCATCGCCTGCCGTAGGGATTGCGCGACCCGTTCGAATTCTGCTTTTTCTTTTGCAGCTTGAGCTTTTTGAAGAGCGTCGTCCGCGGCATTGCGGTCAGAAGACCCTTTACCATCTTGGTTTGTATCGCCTTTCGTTTGAGAACGTGGCGTTTGCTGGGCATTGGTTTGAACAATGCTGCTTTTGCCGCTGTCGCGGACGCCATCCGTATTGAAGGAGTTTCCGCCCATAAGGCCGCCAGCGCCACTGGTATTCATGCTGACGGCAGCCGGGGCAAAGTAATCAGCAATGCCTTGTTTTTGTTCTGGGGAGGTGGCGTTGACGAGCCACATCAACAGGAAGAAGGCCATCATCGCAGTCACAAAGTCAGCATAGGCCACTTTCCAGGCGCCGCCATGGTGGCCGCCGCCACTGACCTTTTTGACCTTCTTAATGACAATTGTTGGGCCGTCAGCCATTCTTTACACCAAAGTCTTACCCGTTCCGTAAGGGGCAGTATGGTGTATGTCTGTTAAGAAGCGGTTAGGAACCTGCTGATTTTACTGCCTTTTATGGTTAATTTGGTTTTAGGATGAGCGTTCCTGCCGCGTTTTGACGATACGCCGCCGGATCTGTTGTCATCGGGATATACTCAACACGCGCCCAGCGTTCGAGAAAGTTGCCATAAAAGGGCGAGGACATATGGCCGGATTGACCTGTGGCTTGAAGGAAGACCGACGCGTTGAGATCGTCTAAGTCATAAATCGCGCGATACCCTGAGCCATGAATATTGGCGTAGGGGTTTTTATTGTTGAAGTAATGTCCACCCCGATTGATAGTGTAAAATCCACCTTCAGCCGGAATTTGCAGTTCGAAGTTATCTTTCAAGATAGGGAAGTTAGAGAGAGGATTATGCGTATGTATGGACATATGCGCGATGTCCCAACGCCAATCGGCTATGTTTGCGCCATAGACAGAACTTAATTCATCCACAGCTTGCTGTAAGGATTGCTGCAAGATGTCTGCGCATGTTTCCGCATAGGATTCCGTGTTGAGATTATCGCACCATGCGGCAAAGCCATCCTCGTTTTTTAAAACTTTCGTCAGCAATGCCGGTTTAAATGACCAATGCCGTGAAAAATTGTCGGCAAGGTCATCTTGGAAGAGCCGTTGATTAAGAGACCGTATCCATGCGGCAAATATGAGAGGTTCCGCGCGATCCCCTGCCATTTGCGCGTCCCATGATTTTAATAAAGTGAGCGCGCGGGCCGCCTGGTCACTCTCCGTGCGCGTATTCGCCAAAAGCGGTAACAGTTTTTGTGCGAAAGGAGACAGCACATCTTTTTGCATGGCTTGAAACGACTGCACGCTATGTTTTGGCGTGGCCTCAAGAAGTTCCGCGATACGCGCTGCCCGATACCCAGGTTCCCATTGTAATGTAACGTCATAAAGATAACCATCAGGCACAATCTTGTTGTTGGCTGTGATGACTTTTCCATTTGTTGGGTTTGTCGTTTGCGGCAGCTCTTCAAACGGGATGAAGCCATCCCAATCGTAATCCGATAGCCATCCGGGCGCCGGAAACAGGCCTCGCGTTGTGTTTTCTTTTTTGCGCACGGGCACACGTGCCGGTGCAATGAAACCAATGTCTCCATTCGTATCGGCGAACACAATGTTTTGCATGGGATGGACCATCTTACGCGTCATTTCGCGAAACGCAGTGACATTGCGTGAGGTCATCATGGGTATGGCGGCATCGGCGGTGGTGTCATTATCGAGAAGCGCTGTCCATGCAAGGGCGAGGACGTGATCCTTTTCAAGGAAGCTCTTCGATTGTTGCCAATCGTCTGGCAGAACCGGCCCGTGACGGGTATGGCGTATGGTCAGGGGAATGTCATCACCGAAACGCACTTTGATCACGTCTTCACGTGTGCTGAAAGGTCGATAGCCGTCAGGTGTGAGATATTCGTTTGGATTTTCGGGATTGGCCTTTTCGATATAAAGATCTTGCACATCCGCGCCTGTATTGGTGAAACCCCAGGCGATGTTTTCATTCCGCCCCAGGATGACGCTTGGCACGCCTGCTAAAGTACCGCCGATAACGGACGCCTCCGGAAATTTGAGGTGAGCGAGATACCAAATCGAGGGGGTGGTGAGCTCAAGATGCGGATCATTGGCTAGGAGCGGTTTACCGGACATCGTGTGATCGCCATTAATCACCCAATTGTTCGATGCACCTTGTTGCCAAGATTGTGGTAATGCGGCTTGGATCGATTCGATGTCTAACTGCTCATAGAGCTCGGTGACACTCACAGGCAGTGTGGGGCCGAAACTTGGCCCATCTGGAAAGAAACGATCGACTTTCTCTATCTCCATACTTGCCATCAATTGCGCACGCCGTACTTCATGAAACATGTTTGTCGAGAGGCTGAACGACATCATTTTCAGAATGAGCAAACTGTCTGTTGGCTGCCATGGATCGGGACGATGAAGCAGGAGGGAAAATTCCGGCGCAAGTTTCGTTTCGGGATGGCTGAGGATGTGGTTGACACCTGCGCTATATGCGGTGAGCGCGTTGCGCGTGCGTTCGGATAGAATAGGAAGGGATTGAGTGACTTTTTCTTGAAAGCCAAGCGTGCGAAAGAAGACGTCAATATCAACCGTACTCTCTCCCAATATTTCTGAAAGACGCCCCTGTGCCACGGGGCGGGTAAATTCCATTTGCCCCAGCCGATCCTGCGCATGCGCAACGCCAAGGCCAAAGAAGACATCATGTTC
>JANQLI010000216.1 GCA_028280675.1 Alphaproteobacteria bacterium | reverse complement strand
TCCTCGCCAATCAGCCGGAAGGGGAAGATTCGTCCGCGGTGCGTGAGGATGTAATGAATATGGTGCGCGGGCATTTCCGTCCCGAGTTCTTAAACCGTTTGGATGAGATCATTCTCTTCCACCGCCTGACGCGGGCGAATATGGATGCGATTGTCGATATTCAGATTGGACGTCTGCAAGGCTTGCTTGTTGACCGCAAGATCACGATTGAGCTGGACGACAAAGCGCTCACCTGGCTGGCCGATGCGGGGTATGATCCGGTCTATGGGGCGCGGCCTTTGAAGCGGGTCATCCAGCGTTATGTGCAAAACCCGCTAGCAGAGTTGATCTTGCAAGGAAGTGTCCTTGACGGCAGCACCGTCAAAGTCTCGGCAGGCGAGGGGTCACTCATTCTCAACGGTGAAGAGGTCAAAGTCGAAGCGGCTTAAGGTGTGCGCCGGAAGTAATATTCAAAGCGATCTTCCATACGTCCTTCGATATAAGCCACCATATAGAGATGCGTCAGCGCCTCTAACGCACGCGATTGACTGAGCGGTCCCACATCGAATGTTTCAAAACCAAAGTCTTCCGCAATTTGCATGACGGTGGCTTTGGCGTCGGGGTGGTTTGACGCTATTGGGATGGTGACAGGGCCACCTGCTTTCGATGGGTCGGTCACGACATGAAAACCGACAGCGTTAAAGGCTTTCACAACATAGGCGTTCGGAAGCCATTCTTGAACGCTTTCGCCAACGGAAGTGTTTGTTGAGACCATTTCCATATCATCAAAGTCACGCACGATGAGTGGGTTCATCAAATCAATGATGATCTTCCCATCAAGATCGCCTGCACCTTTCACAACACTCTCAGCCGCACTCCACGGGACAGCAAAGACAACGATGTCTGCATCCTGAGCGGCTGCATCTTGTGTCGTAGCCGTCGCATTGCCCTCTATGGTCGTGAGCAAGGTTTGCACTTTCTCGCTATCGGGATTGCGGCTGCCAAAGGTCACCGTGTAACCGAGTTCAGCGAGACGTGTTCCCATAGCGCCGCCCATCATGCCGGTTCCTATGACGGCGACGTGCCCTGAGTGTTTTGCGTCGTCTGCCTTTACGGCTGCTAACAGCGCTGGCATGACAAGTGCTGCGATCATCCCAATAACGATGAGGGCAATAGGTCGTCGATTCATGATAAGCTCTCCCTTGTCAGGGGTTCAGCTTACGCCGACGATGTGGTGACGTATAGAGGATTAATCGAGCTGCGCTGTTTTCAGCTTGGTTGTGACAGGCATTTCCGCCATGCGGGTGAGAAGCGTATCACGTTGCTCCTTAAAGGCGGTCAGGATGTCGCCTTCAAGTTTCCGGCCAGTTGGCACGCGAATGGTCATGGGATTGACCGCTTTGCCATTTAAGTGCACTTCATAATGTAGATGTGGCCCTGTGGAGCGGCCTGTGGTGCCAACGTAGCCGATAATCTGCCCTTGTTTGACACGCGCGCCCTTCTTGATGCCTTTCGCATAGCCATTCAAATGAGCATACGCGGTTTTATAGCCATTGGCGTGTCGGATTTTAATGTAGTTCCCGAAACTGCCAAAACGGCTGGCACGTTCCACGGTGCCATTTCCGGCAGCCATGATCGGTGTGCCGGTTGGGGCGGCGAAGTCGGTGCCTTTGTGGCTTTTGACATACCCTAAGACAGGATGCTTACGTTTGCCAAATCCAGAGGAGAGGCGCGCGCCATCGACAGGCGTTTTCATCAAGAATTTTTTCGCGCTTTGCCCGAGTGCATTATAATAATCAGCAATCTGATCATCAGGCGTGATAAAACGGTAATAGGGGTTTTCTTTGCCGCGGAGAGCGAGGTTTCCGAAATAGATATTCCCGGTTTTCACAGCGTTTCCGTCTGTGTCCTCAAACTGCGAATAGAGGATTTCAAATTCATCTCCGGCGCGAATTTCACGCTGGAAATCGACATCATATGAATACATGCGGATCATTTCGACGATGATGCCATGAGGGATGCCTAATTCCTCAGCCGCGACAAAGAGACTGCTTTCAATCCTCCCTTTCGCGCGTTTATAGGCTTCTTGAAGTTGTGTGACCTCAATATCCGCGAGGAACGTTTCCACCGATGTCTCCGCACTTGCGCGGGTAATGTTGAGATGTTTATCCACATCGGTTTTAAGGCGCATGCCAACCAAAGCAGGGGTAAAAGCGCTTTCTGCTTCGGCGTCAAGGACGTCAATCGCATCGCCTTCAGGGGCGATCTGCAGGGTAATCTCGATCTCTTGGCCGGAACGCACTTTGCGGGGGTCAAGTTCGGCTTTCATCGCTTCGATGGCGTAATACGCTTCGCGGCGTTCCACATTTGCACGCAGCAAGACGCCCATCAGTGTATCACCGCTTTTGACCTTTACCGTCTTTGTTTCGCGCGTTGGTTTTGGCGTTTCAACGGTTTCGACGATCTCTTCTTCGAGAGCAGGGCCTATCGGTGCTGTCTCTTTCGGAAGTGCGGCAACATCAAGAGCATCTTCGAGCGCAAGCGGTTTCGGGTAATCCGTATGCTCTTCCATCTCAGGATACGCATTTGGGTCAAGCTCAATGACGGCAAGAGCGTCTTCTGAGGTGATTCCTTGTTCGCCGAAACTGATGGTGTTGTTCGTGGTGGGTTGAAGGGCAAACACCCCGATACCAATCAAGCCAAAAATGCCTAAGGTGAAGGACGCCATCGCCAATTGTTCACGGTGGGTTTCGGCGTAGAGGGATGCGCTGGATTTGAATTCACGTGCGCGGAAGGCAAGATCGCGGAGCTTTTCTGCTGTATCGGCTTTGAAATGTTGCAGGCGGTAAGAGGCGCGTATCCGCAATGCATCAGCCCGTGCATATAGCTCAGGATACCGCATACGGGTTTGAACCAGAAGCGCATGGAATTTCTGTTGAATAGTCACCCCGACCGACACCACTACACTTTCATCCTCTTGGCGCGAAACAAGTCCCCGACTCTTCGCGCATCGTATACCCATACGAACTGCAAGAGACCTCGAACAATCTCTTCTAGATTGCAGGCCGTCGGGGTGTTTGTCAACTGCTTGCCCTATAAAAAGCCCAGAATTACGGGCTTTTTATCGCTCGAGGGCGCAGATTTATGTCTCTCATATGATGCTTGAGAGACGTTAAGATTACATTAACTGACTAGGCAAGGGGACGGCCATTTTACGCCGCATTTACGCAATACTTTCAATCTCTGGATGGGGAAATAAACCAATTACGGCGCTTTATGGGGACGCTATAAAAGAGGTACGGGGCACAAGGTGGATGAGGCATGGCGAAGATGCGCGCAGAGGAAACATCCTCGAAGAAGGAAAAACCTAAGAAAAAGAGCTGGTTACGCCGTCTTCTCTGGCGCGCGCTAGCACTGATCATTGTGCTGGCGGCGCTCGCTGTCCTGATCACGCCGACTTATCTCGCGCGTGCAGCATTGACACAGATTCTTGAGTGGCAAGGTCTTGCGCCTTCGCCCTTTGAGGTTGTCGAGGCTTCGCGTACAACCCTAGAGATCCGTGATCTTGCCTTGGGTGGCGGTGACTTCGAGGCCAAAACCATCCATCTCACCTATCGCTTTCCGGATATTTTCCTTGGTCAGCTTGAGACGTTGACGCTGGTGGAGCCCACCCTGCGCGGCGCAATGGCGCCGATTGATGCGGGTGGGGGCACGCGGCCAAACTTCGGGGTGGTGGATCGTTATATGACGGTCTCAGCCCCCCCTTCTGGCGCGGGGCTGTTGTCGCAAACCGATGTCACCATTCAAGGTGGGCAGATCGTCTTGGATGCAGGGGAAACAACCACTTTGCGTGCGTGTGTTGATGCGGAGCTCGGGGCGGATGGACGCACAGCCGTGAAGCTCGACATAACACAGCCGAGTGATACCGAGGCGGCATTCGTATCGTCTGCGACGGTCCGGATCGATCCAACCGGAATGATTGACGCCAAGGCTGAACTCGATGTCACGTCCTTTGCTCTCTTTGAGTGGGGGCTGAAGAACACGCATCTCGATTTGACTTTCCGTGGTCGCCCCGATGATGGCGAAGGCGTGGTGCGTATTGCGCTGGAAGAAGGGACGGTTGATCCTCATATTTTTCGTGCGCTGTTTGCTGGCGATGAAAATGCGGCCTTACGCGAACGTTTGAGTACGTTCTCTGCTGCAGGGGAGCTCGTGTTAGGGCGCGATGCGGAAGGCTTTCGGGCGTCGTTTGTGAAAGCGCTTGAACTGATCAGTGCGGATGGCAGTGCGCATCTGACTTTGGCCAATACGGATCAAGCGACGCCAGCTTTGAGAGCGCCGTCACTAGACGGGAAACGTATTATGAGTCGGTTGCGCCTCACGCAAACAGGACCAGCATTGCCAATAGGCGAGATTGACCTTAACGGTGTTTTTGAGAGGCTGGAGAACGCTTATCAGTTTCGTGGTGCTGAGGCGTTATGTTCGGCAGTGACGTCTCCATCCCTCACTATTGGCAATTTTGTTTTTGAGGAGGCTTCGGTCGATCTCTGTCCTGTCGCGGAGGCGCCTCTATTTGTCTTTGCTATCACGAATGACGGCATGTCTTCAGTGACACATCGCAGCTTATGGATGTCAGAGGTTTTGACCTTACGCTATCCACGCAATGCGTTTTCTCTGAGTGGGGATTGGCCGGACATCGATATGTCTGTGGTGTTCGATATGGACACCAAAGGTTGGCGCGCAGATTTTACAGGACAACAAGGCGATGTGCTGCTGAATGAGGGTGTCGCGCGCCTTGATGAATTTGACATCACAGGATCTGTGGACGGATTGGGGAAAACCATTCAGGGTGTCGATGCCCAGTTAACGCATCTGCGTGTGCAAGACATTCTTGAGCCAATCCCCCTTTATGCCCCAATGCATATCGATGGTGAAATGGTGTCAAAAGACTCGATTGGCGGTTTTCAAGGGCAAGTGAAAGATGATTGGGGGATGCATCTTGCCGACTATAAGGGAGAGCAGGATTGGAGCGTCTATAAAGGGGCCTTGTCTTTTGAGACCGGAGACCTTCCTTTGCAAATCGGCGCACGCCAGCCGCAGAATCTTTTTCCCGTTCTGAAAGACATTATGGCAGACGCAACCGGCCAATTGGAGGCAACCGGTGAAGTGGATTGGCGCGGCGCAGGGCTGACATCGCAAGGTGTCGCACGCATTACGGATATGAATTACGCCAGTCTCTTAGGGCCTGTCAAAGGCATCAACAGTATCATGCGTTTTGGTGATTTATTGCCGCTCACCACAAAGTCGCCACAATTGATCACGGTTGACTATATGGATATTGGCATTGAGTTGTTGTCCGGTGAGATTTCGTTCAGCCTAGGTTCAGATGGGCAAATTATAATTGAAAATGCGATGTGGCCTTGGTCGGGTGGTGAGCTTGGCATCCGGCGCACGCCTATCGCATTGAGTGATGAACCACAGGACATCTCACTCTTTGTCAATGATGTGCAGTTGGAGGACGTGTTTCTGATGTTGGATGTGGATGGCCTCTCCGGAAAGGGTGTGCTGACCGGTGATTTACCGGCGACGCTGACACCAGGAGGCGTGTTGATTGAGGATGGTCACTTTCAATCCACTGGCGACGGCGGGGTGTTGCAATATGTAGGCCCTGCCTCAGAAGCAGGAAAACAAGACGAAGGATCGGCTTTGATGTTCAATGCGCTAGAGAACTTTGAG
>JANQLI010000228.1 GCA_028280675.1 Alphaproteobacteria bacterium | reverse complement strand
CGCCCATACCACCGCCTCCGCCGCCGCCAATACCGAGTGCGCCCCCTTCAGAGCGCTGCAGTAAAATGGTCGCAACCATTGCAAAGCAAATGAGAATCAACACAACGAGCAAAAACGTAGCCATGGGTTCTACCTAAGTATCCCGGCAGCACTGCACAATGCCGCCAATATGTAAAATTTGGCGCTTTTTACGCGAGCTTTCGGCATTTGGCTAGCAGGAAGTTGGCATTTAAGCGTAGGTCTTGATAATTCCCCAGAAATCAGAGGCTTTGAGGCTGGCGCCGCCAACCAAGGCCCCATCAACGTCCTCAACACCCAAAATGTCGGACGCATTTGCTGGCTTCACCGACCCGCCATAAAGGATGCGCACTTTTGCTCCTTCATCACCTAGTGCTGTAATCAGCTTTTTACGAATAAAAGCATGGACTTCGCGGATTTGGTCAAGAGTGGGTGTGAGACCGGTGCCAATGGCCCACACGGGCTCATACGCAAGAATTAAGTTCTTCGCAGTGGCTCCCTCTTTCGGCAGAGAATTGCGCACTTGCCGGCTAATGACTTTTAGGGTGTCCTTGGCTTTCCGCTCTTTCAAGGTCTCGCCAACACACACTATCGCGCCGCATTTTTGTCCGAGGGCAGCTATCGCCTTGGCCGCGACCACTTTATCTGTCTCTCCGTGATCCGTGCGGCGTTCGGAATGGCCGACGATAATCCATTTCGCGCCAGCTTCTTTCACCATTGCAGCGCTGAGATCCCCCGTGTGGGCGCCGCTGTCATTTTGATGACAGTCTTGCGCACCAATCGCAATTTGCGTGCCTTTCGCCGTTTGGCTGAGAGTTGCGATGATAGTCGCAGGCGGACAAATCAACACATCGCACGCACGGGTAGGCAGCTTTTCCATGCGTTTTGCGAGCTTCGTGACCTCGCTCTTTGATTTCTGCAAGCCATTCATTTTCCAATTCCCGGCAATGATGGGTTTACGTCGTACAGATGGAGCCATGGGATCTTCACTCGGTTGGTTAATGGTGGATCATTTAAATACGGACGCCCCTTAACAAATCCCGCATAAAATAGCTAGTCACAGCCGGGCTTTTATGGCAGTTGGCGGACTTGCTCCGATCGCTGCGGATCACTATGATCCCGCGACAGCATTGACCACTCATCGGCTTTCTCGGCTGGTGCATCATGAATATTAAGGACGACCATGCTCGACACACTTAGATCCGCCGCCTCAACCTGGGTCGCTGGCGTTATCATTGGCCTTCTCGTGATCAGCTTCGCGATTTGGGGCATTGGCGATGTCTTTCGGGGGAACGTCAACACCAGTGTGGCGACCGTCGGCGATCTGGACATTTCATCTGAGGATTTTGACCGTGAGTTCCGCGCCGCTGTGCGCCGTCTGTCGCAGCAATCCGGCGGCGCCATTGACAGCTTGCGTGCGCGCGAGATGGGGTATGACATGCAAGTCCTGAATAGCATGGTGCAACGCACGGCCTTGGATTCAGAAGTGATGGATATGGGTCTCACCATTTCTGACGATAAACTTGCCGAAACCATTCGTACGTCTGAAATCTTTCAAAGCACGTTTGGCCGCTTTTCAAAACAAACATATGAACAGCTTCTAGCGGAAAACAATCTCACACCTCAGATGTATGAAAACGCATTGCGGGGCGATATCGCGCGCGATCAGCTTTTAGATAGTTTACGCATTGGGACTTTTGTGCCGCGGAGCATGGCAGAAGCCATGTATCAATTCCGCCGTGAAACACGTGTGATTGAGTATTTGATTATTCCGCCAGATGTTGCTGGTGACATCGAAGAGCCGACGGAAGAACAAGTGGTTGCGTTTCACACCCAGAACGCGCCGCAATTCACCGCCCCTGAATATCGCAGCTTTAAATTCTTGCAAATTGAACCGGCTGATCTTCTCAAACAGGTCGAAGTGGATGAAACAGAAGTCGAGGACCGCTTTGAGTTCGATAAGGGCAATCTTGCCACACCCGAAAAGCGAACGGTGCAAATTCTATCTTTCTTATCGGAAGAGGACGCCGTGAAAGCGTCGAATGGATTAAAAGAAGGGATGAGCTTTGAGGGATTAACGCTCAGCCTGAACCGTGATCTCGAAGACATCACGCAAACAGATGTCACTGCGTTTCAAATCACCGATTCCATCATTTCAAAAACAGCTTTTGAACTTGAGGAAAACGCGATCAGCGATCCGGTGAATGGGCAACTAGGCTGGGCAATTGTCCGTGTCACGTCTATTACCCCATCGGAAGAGTTGAATGAAGAGGAAGCGAAAGCGAATATTCGCGAGGAAATTGCCCTCGATCTCTCGAAAGACTTACTCTACGAGATGTTGAACGAGCTGGACGATCAACTTGCCTCCGGCGCGACACTCGAAGAAGCCGCAGCGGGCATTGACATGCCACTGACGACTGTTGCTTTTGTGGATCGCAATGGGATCGCCCCAGATGGGAAAGGCCGTTCGATTATTCCCACCTTTACAGGTTTCATGGAACAAGTCTTCATGGCCGACCAAGACATTGAGAGCGATTTAATTGATACACCAACGGGCGGCATTTATGTGTTCCGCGTCGATAACATCAAAGCGCCAGAGCTCAAGCCCCTCGAAACAGTCCGTGAGGATGTTTTAAATGCTGTGAAAACAAAACAATTGGCGGATAAAATGGATGTCTTTGCAAAGTCTATCCAAGAGCGCGCCAATGCAGGGGAAAGCTTTGACAATTTAGCGGGAGAGCTTGAACGCTCCGTCCTGTCAACAGAACCTTTTGAGCGCGGGTTCAGCGACGACACCATATCCTTTAGTTTAGGTGTGTCATTATTCGAAGCCAACATAGGTGAATTCGTCTATGGCCCTATTGCGTTTGGTGACAGTTATGTGGTCGCCGTGACACGCAACATCATCAAGCCTAGTATTGAAGATGGCCGCGCCGAAATCGATCAGGTTGTCGAGCAACTCAAATTTTCCTATGAGACTGATGTGGCCGCACAATATGTTAATGGACTTCAGCGCAAACTCAATGTGCGCACTTATCCGACGGTCATAGATAATGTCTTGGGCGCTGCGCCAAATTAAGACTCCAGTCCCCGTGCGTTAAAGGATTTTTCGATGTCGATCTCACCTGATTTTCAGCGCTTTGAGGCCGTCTATAATGCCGGAAAGCCGCAAGTGGTGTGGACGACACTCATTGCCGATCTCGAAACACCGGTTTCCGCGATGCTGAAAATTGCGGATGGACGCCCAAATAGCTTTCTTCTTGAATCCGTTGAAGGCGGGGCTGTGCGTGGACGCTATTCCATTATCGGTTTAAAGCCCGATCTGATTTGGCGCGCCCATGGAAATCAGGCCGAGATCAATCGCAACACTTTGAACGACAGCACAGCTTACCAAACCTCTGACAAGGGCACGTTAGACTCATTACGGGCCTTACTCGCGGAATCGCATATCGATGTCGATGAAGAATTGCCACCTATGTCCGCGGGTGTCTTTGGCTATCTCGGCTATGATACCGTACGCTTGATGGAGCACTTACCGGATCAAAATCCAGATGTTTTGGGAGTGCCAGACGGTATCCTCATACGTCCAACGGTGATGGCAATTTTTGACTCGGTCAAA
>JANQLI010000226.1 GCA_028280675.1 Alphaproteobacteria bacterium | reverse complement strand
ATGGCGCTTTCGCTGCAACGGACAATCTGACTTTCGACTATGCTGTTTCTTACAGCGACCCTGAATATAAGGATGGCACAACCTCTGAAGCGATCGTCAGATATGAATTGTGCGATAACGTTGTTTGTTCTGCAGACGGCGATATTAGCGGCAACACGATCCAGAGAACGCCTAAAACGCAGGCTGCTGTTGGCGCCACTTATGAAGGTGATTTAGCAAATGGTCTAGGCTACTTCGTACATGCTGATGCGACTTACCAGTCCAAGCAATATTTAACGGAGATGAATGTAGGGTATATTCCATCACGTACGCTATTAAATGCATCGGCTGGTATTACATCCGAAAATTGGGGTGTGAGACTGTGGGTTAAAAATCTTGCTGATGAGAAATACGTTTCAAACTCATTTGTTGTCACTGGTGGGGTCCCTGTTTTTAGCAACTACCATGCGTCACTAGGGCAGAAACGTACTTTTGGTCTCACAGTAGATGTCAATTTTTAGGGCGCTTATAATATAAATATCAGACCAGCTAGGGTCAGATGATAGTTTCTTGACATGTCTGACCCGATTGCTGACTAAGCTGGCTGCTAGATTTTGCTCATTGGTTCCCCCGTTTGAGAGAAATCTAGCAGCTTTTATTTTGATCTTTCATATTTAGAGATTAGCGCAAAAGGAATGAAGTGACTTACGCACTAGATGTTCCCGCTAATATGAAGGGTGCATTTTCAGCGATGTATTTTTGCACTTCATTCTGATAACTCCGGCTGATCGGGATCGTAAGGTCATTCTTTAGAATGAGCTTTTTGCTTTTATTTGCTGATTTAAGTCGTACGATTGATTTTGGATTCACCCAATAGGAACGATGAACGCGGATACCTTCTGTATAGGGCTCTATGTCAATGATGGCATCGGTAAACCGGCAATGAATAAGCGCATTTCCATTTTCTGTATAGATACGCACATAATGATCCTCTGCCTTCATGGCGAGAAGTTCGCCCTTTATATCTTCTGGAAGTTTGTGCAGGAATCTTGGAAGGCCATATGGTATAGATTGCTTGGATGTTTCTTGAATATCCCCATATTGATATCTCGGAATTGTCAAAACAATGCGATAAAAAAGATTAAGGCATATCCATAATACAAAGTTTGGTATGTTTCTTTGCACGATTCGCAAAAATGTTTCATACGTGAATGCCAAAGGTTCAAGTGAGTTCAATACTTGATTTTCAGGAAATAACTCTGCCCCCCAATATAGATAAAGCCGTGCAGGCCATAGAAATATTATAAGTGCTGTAAGCTGTCCTAAGAACAAAATATAGAGAAGTTTCGGCTCCCACTTGTAAAGGGTGAAATACATTATATTTGTCATCAGAATGGTTGCTCCCCAAGAGAACACCATCCAGCCAAGATAATATAAATATACAGCTATTGTTGATGCGTTTTCCGCAACCATCATGAAGTTATGCGTCATGAGGTAGGCGACAACGATGGGAACTCCGAAATAGAAACATACCCCAGAGATATTAAACATACCCCTCGTCTCAATATCATATGCCTTTTTGAGTAAGTTCATTATATTACGCGAATAGAAATTCGATTTCACTAAATACCATCTAAGTTCAAAGTGTATTTCGCGCCCGCGAATGGCGCTTGTTCAAAGATTAACCTGTTCGCGTAATTTTTGTAGTTAATGGATCTGAATAATAGTAATATAATGCTATTTCGTGTACAATATTAATGTGATTTATATAGCTTCCGTGACTGGGTTTCTTCAGCCCGGTAGTTACCCTTCAGGTATGAGAACGTGAAAACCAGATTTTATTTCTGGCAAACTATATTGTCAGTTCTATTCTTTTATATTTGCTCTTTTATCATTTTCTTTGCTGAGTTAATGGCGAAAGATGTTGATTCACTGACATTAAGCGAACTGCGCCAAAAATATACTCTTGAAAACTCCAAATTTATCACTCTTGACGGGATAGATGTTCATTATGTGGATCAATCACAGGGTGAGCCTATCATACTTCTTCATGCATCATTTCTCAATTTACGTGCGTGGAATAATATAGTCCCGTCTCTCACAAAGGCTAATCGTGTTATACGATTTGATTTTTTAGGTGCTGGACTCACAGGATCTGACCCGCAGCAGCAAGAATCGATTGAGCGAAATCTAGATATTCTTGAAGAATTGATAAACGAGCTCGGTCTCAAGCAAGTGACGCTTGTCGGGACGTCAAGTGGCGCAATACCCGCATTTCGTTATGCTGCGATGTACCCAGAAAAGGTTACGCGGTTGATATTGATTAATGCTGCGGGTCTGCCGCGAACAGCAAGTACGAATCCGAATCGTCCAAATCCAGCGTTAACTCAATATGATGATACGCTTCTGAAACCAAGGTCGTATTATCAGACATTTTTTGACTTGTTGTTTGCTCCGCGAGTTTCTACCCCAGACTGGTTGGTCTCCATGTCCTATGACATTAATCGTCGCGAGGGCATTGTATTTGAACAAGAGCGTTTTGCGAAGAGCTTTCAAACTGGGAATCCGCAAGACATTTTGAAAAAAATATCTGCACCTACCTTGATCCTATGGGGAAAGAGTAACGGCGTTTTATCTCATTTGGAAGCGGATGTCTTTCAGCATTGGATGACAGGTGCGCCAACACTTGTGCAAAAGCTTGATAGACTTGGTCATTATCCCTACATCGAGAATCCAGAGTTAGTTGGGGATACGATCATGCGTTTTATCAATGGAGAATTCGATCATGAACTTAGGCGAACGACGATGACTCCAGTGCTTCCTTATGACAATAAAGGTGAGTAGCATGTTGAGTTGTAGCCACATGATTTGCATCCGAGATTACTGATGTTATTGTCATGGCTAACGGTTCAGGCCTCTCTTCTCATATGTTTCAGGGGAATGTGAAACAATGCACAAAATATTCATCGGTCTTAGTGTTTTTTTTCTATGCGCCTGTAGCAGTGTATTTGAAGAAACGTCCACGCAAATTGCCAGTTCTCCTCAAGGCAAATCTGGGACTGCAGGCGTAAAGACACAGCGATATAGTGAGCGTGATGAGGACATATATCGCGAAAGATACCGCCGCTTCATGGACGGGGTCTTAACCGGCGCGTCTTTTGTTTATGATCCTCTTGAAGACGTCAACGGGGCTGACAATGCGGTTCCGTTGCCGCGGAAAGATGAGACAAATATAGTGCCAGAAGCGCTGCAAAGCGTTATTCGCTATGCTGAAAATACCAATACAAAAGCATTCATCATCTATCAAGATGGGGCTGTTGTCTTAGAGCGTTATTATGACGATACAACTCGTGAGAGCCTGTTAAATGCGAAGTCGCTCGCCAAACCTCTTGGGGTGATTGCTGTGGGGCGCGCAATAGAAAAAGGATATATCGACAGTCTTGAGACGCCGGTCGCAACGTATATTGATGAATGGCGAGACAAACCGCATCAGGCAATCCTGATCCGTCATTTACTGGATATGCGGAGTGGATTGTTGCCGCAAGCCTTAGCGACAGAAGAAGAGGACATACTGAATCGCGCTTATCTGCATCCGCGGCATGAAGATATTTTGATCCATAATTACCCGCTGACCGATCCGCCAGGGCAGGTTTATGAATACTCGAATGCAAATTCAGAGCTTGTCGCGATCGTCATTGAACGCGCAACGGGCAAGACATATCAAGATTGGATTTCACAAGAAGTATTAAGTCCGATTGGGGCGGCGGGCGGCACCATCTGGATCAACCGTGAAGGTGGTGTCGCGCATGCCGGGTGCTGTATTCAGTTGCCCGCAGAAACATGGTTACGCTTAGGGATTTTGCTTCTGAATAAAGGTGTTTGGAATGGAGAATCTTTAGTGTCGCCTGCATTTATCAAAGACATGCTGACCGCAACACCGCAAAATAGGTTTACGGGTATGGGTGTGCATTTGGGGAGTGAGTTTGCAGAGTGGCGCGGCGTTCTCAATCCTGAACGGGCGTTTGACCGCCGGTATCATAGTGAACCCTATCTCGACAAAGATCTTTTTTTGTTTGACGGAAATTCAAATCAAGTCGTTTATATGATTCCATCGCGGAATATCGTTATTTTGCGCATGGGCGATACGCCCCCAAAACAGCCAGTGTGGGATAATGCATTTCTTCCCAATACGATTCTGCGCGGCCTATAACCAAGGGAGCTTGATGGGAGAATGCGTCATGTCGTCATAACAGGAGCGGCCAGCGGGATTGGCGCAGAGACGTGCCGCGTCTTTCGGGAAGCTGGTGATAAAGTTTATGGACTTGATGTCAGAGAGTGTGCTCATACGTGTGATGTGCCCATTCACTGTAATTTATCCAGCGAACACGACGTCAACAAGGTGTTAGATGATCTGGGAGGGCTCGATATTGACGTGATTGTTTTGTCGGCAGGCTTGCCGGGCAACAGAAAGATCACCGACATATTAGAAGTCAATTTCTTTCGGCAGTGCGACTTGGCGGATGCATTGCTTTCACGTATGAAGGCTGGGGGATCGGTTGTTGCCGTCTCGAGCGGGGCAGGGTTCTTGTGGCAGGCGCGTTTGGAGATTCTAAAGCAACTGATCGGCTTGCCAATTGACCAGGCTCTGATACAGGCCGCCGGCTTATGCGCAAATGGCAGTGAGGCCTATACGTTATCCAAAGAATTACTCAATGCTTGGGTTATGTGTCGCGCAATTGATAATTGGCGCAATGAGATCAGATTCAATGCGGTTTCTCCTGGAGGCGTCGATACGGCTATTCAAAAGGACTTTCGTGAGTCGATGGGAGAGATTGTCGACTGGGCCGCAAAGACGTTTGGGCGGCATGCGGAGGTGAATGAAATCGCCGCCCCGATCTTTTTTCTCGCGTCGTCACATGCACGTTGGATAAACGGCGCTGACATCCCTATTGATGCGGGACTCGTGGCGGGCATCAAAACCGGGCTGCTTGTTCCACCGCAAAGTTCATAACTTGCTGACACGGGCCGCTTCATCGATCTCTTGGGAGACATAGTGACTTGGTGAATATTATTGAGGGGCAAGGTCAGCCGTCCCAATAAAGTTTATTATCTTTTTCGTAAATTCTAATCAGAGCAAGGCCGTCCATTGAGGTAGCCTTAACTTCTTCCGGCCGGTTATCAGGTCTCTATTCTGAAATGACTATTTTTCGGATCTTATTCCAATCCATAGTCATCTCTTGCTCCAAGTTTGTGCGACTATTGAGAGACTAAAGCAAGTCTTAGTGCTGTCTATTTCAGCTAAATGTTTGATTTTTATATGGCGCACCCGGCACGATTCGCCAGAATATCATTTGGCTGGCCTCTGCCTTCCGAGACTTCTCTAGCGCTTTGATCTAATAGACTTTTTCAACTATTTTAAAACATTAGCATCGCTGAACTTCGCTATCTATCATTCTGTGTCGCTCGGGGCTGCGCCAAATTTGTGCCTAAACAGGGGGTCTCTTTAGACGTTAGAGAGCAATTACATAACACTGCTTTGTTCTAGATTTTCTATTGGTAAGACAGTTTTTTTGAATTCTAGCTCAACAGCTAAATTGGAGCCTATGCATTTAAGCATTGTGCTTGCGTGTCATTGCTGCATATGCTTTGGGTTATAGACTTAACCAGCTTAAGAGAGTGTCTAATACGTGCTGTAGTCATCCTAGGCCCAATGAATCGATTATAGATGCTATTCACCGAAGGCTTGACGAAGAACTCGGAATTTCTGTCCGCCTAGAGAAAGTAAATGAATTTGTTTATAACCTTGATGTGGGTGGGGGGTTAAAGGAACATGAATATAATCACACATATGTAGGAATTCTTGAGGACAGATCAGCCATTAAAATAGATGATTCAGAAGTTGAGGACTTTTGTTTTCTGGCGCACAATATTTTGATTAACCGGATAAAGTCGGAACCGAGTGCGTTCACACCATGGTTCCTTTTCCTGTTGCCAAAGGTCATGGAGAAAATTCAAGAAAATCAACTATATGAGTTATCCTGATTGTATGGCTGACGAGAAATAACCCTATATCAGTTTGTCTCTTTCTGAGGTACTATTGTTGCAACATATCAATGGCGGGAAGTTGTTTTTTGGTAACGAAAACGGCACATAATTTTATAAGTGAGCTTGGTCGCAGTAAGGAGCGAGTTGAACAGCGGTTAGACGTATTGTTGTCTATATCCGCCTTTCCCAAAAGTTCTCTGGTTAATGCAGCGCGATATGCGGTGTTGGGCACAGGAAAAAGATTTCGCCCAATCGTTTCAATTGCGACAGCCATGGCATTGGGCGCAGAAGATAAAGATGTCATAGACCCTGCTTGCGCAATTGAATTTGTGCATGCCGCATCTTTGATTATGGATGATCTTCCTTGTATGGATGATGCGAAACTCCGACGCGGAAAACCTGCGTGTCATATTCTCTATGGAGAAGACATAACGTTGCTAACGGCGATCTCTCTTCTAAATCAATCTTATGCGGTTATCTCAGCCGCATCTTCTTTGGATTATGAAACGCGTGTCCGCATATCATCTATTCTTGCAGACTCAGTCGGTTTTGATGGCCTCGCATTTGGGCAAGCGTTGGACCTACATGCACAGACTGACGAAGTTGATATTACGCAGTTAGAGGTTATGCAAAAGCAAAAAACCGCATCTCTGTTTGTTGCAGCGACAGAGATTGGTGCTCTTGTTGCTGGCGCAAAAAATGAGCAGCTTGAACTGGTTAAACAATTTGGATTGCATATGGGGCGTGCTTTTCC
>JANQLI010000212.1 GCA_028280675.1 Alphaproteobacteria bacterium | reverse complement strand
GGACTCCAATGAGACCCAACCGCCATGCAACTCAACAAAACTGCGCACCAGCGACAGACCGAGGCCGGGACCACGCCGCGTTCCAGCCGCGCCATGACTTTCGAAACGGTCAAACACTTTGGCTTGGTTTTCGGGAGCAATGCCAACACCCGTATCCTGCACCCATAGACTAACGCCATCGCCAGACTTTTCAGCACCCAAGGTGATACGGCCATCTTGATTGGTGAACGCTAGAGCATTCGACACAAGATTATACAGCACCTGACGCAAGCGCCGCTCATCTGCTTTGATGTGTGAGACGCCTTCGCCTAAGTCAACGTCAATCTCAATGTTTTTCTCATCAGCTTGGCGCAGCGCAAGTTCACGCGAGCTTTCCAAAAGATCATCGATGTCCACTTGAGAAACGTCGAGCGACATCTCTCCCGCTTCGATCCGCGCCAGATCCAAAATATCATCCACCAAGACCATCAATTGATTCGAGGCTTCGTGAATGGCGGATGTATACTCCAATTGCTTGCCTACAAGCGGCTGCACATATTGGCCTTCTTCGAGCACTTCAGCGAACCCTTTGATCGTTGTGAGCGGCGTCCGCAATTGATAAGACACATGCGAAATAAATTCAGACTTGAGTTTATCCGCAGCCTCAAGTGCTTCATTCCGTTCACGGAGGGCTTCGGTGATCCGCGTTGTCGCCGTGACATCCAGACAGGTCAACAAGGTCGCCCCATTGGGCAGTGGCAAAATCGCATAATCGATATAGGTATTATCGCGGCGCTCCAAGCGGCCTGTCAAAGTATGACGCACATCATTGAAAGACGTGATGCGCTCACCCATACGCAACCATTCTTTATCATCGTCAAACAAGGGACGGCACCATTCCACGACTTTTGTGAAATGCGGCTGCGCCTCCAATTGCGATGCATCCAAATGCCAGATGGTCAAGAAGGACTCATTGTGCAATTCAAGTTTGCCGTCACTTCCAAACACGGCAACGCCTTCACTCAGATTATCGAGTGTCGCTTCCTGAACCTTCGCCAACGTATTCAGATCGGATTCAAGATTGAAGCGATCCGTGACATCTTCATAAATAAATAGCGTCCCACCCATGGGGTGCGGTTGACTGGCGACACGCAAGTGGCGGGAATCTGGAAGATGCCAATATTCATCGGGCTGCTCGGTAATATCGACAAGCCGCGCCATTTGCTTTTCTTTCCAAGCTTTAAAGTCAGCCTGTTCTGGCAAAAGGCGTTTTTCGCGAAGACGCTCAAGAATTTCAGAGGGCGCTGGCCCTGTATCAAGCCAAGCGGGATCGAGCTGCCAGAGGTTGGCATAAGCTTGGTTGTAATAAGTGACGCGGCCTGACTCGAAGATAGCCACAGCCGTGGCCAGTTTATCCAGCGTTTGTGCGTAGGCATCAATGTGGCGTTGCAATTCTTGTTCTGCAACATCTTTCCCCGTGACATCAAGCGCCATGCCCATAAAGCCATCATCATCAGGCATTTCAATAAGATCAAACGCACGGCGCTCACCATCGATGACGATGTAATGTTTTTCGTTGCTCGCTTCCCCGGTCTCTTTGACTTGGTTCGTCAGCGCGCGCACACCGGCATCCAGCTCCGCTTCTTGCTCGACAACTTCATCAGGTCCACTGAGGTCAACTGCATTGGCGTAGGCTTTATTGACCCAAACGAGCTTGAGGTCTTCATTGCGCCGCCAGACAGGGAAAGGCGCCACATCAAGAAAAGACTTAAGCTGGCCTGCTTCTTCTTTGAGCGCCAAAAGTTTGCTTTTCAGAAGGCCAACCCCTTGCGCTTGCTGCGTGACATCTGTCAGCCAGACGACAGCTTGCGCGCCCGCCGGACGGCCTTCCACTTCAATCGCACGGCCATCTTCACAGGCAATCACGAGCGAGAACGCCGTGCCATTCCACCGCAGATCCTGAATGGCTTCCACCAGGCTTGGTTCAGACTCAATCGGCGAAACACCCTCTTCTTCAGCCAAGGCTGCACTTACCGGGTCGCGGCCAGCAACATCCTGGTTCGACAGACCTTCTAAAATGGTTTCAACTGGCGTGGCGCCATCCCGGCTTACAGCGTAGCGCAACAACGTCGCGAGCGACGCCGAATTGCCCAGCACTTTCGGACGCCCCCATCCAGCAGCCGGTTCGACAAGATCCTCATCCCAGATAATCACCAAATCGGGCTGGGCGTTAAAAATAGTTTCCGCGCGATCCAGTTTTGATTCCAGAACGGAAAAGCGAGAGCGCCACTGCGCATTGAGCTGACGGTTTGTACGCCCCATGCGCACACCCCAAAGCGCCATCGCAAGCGCCAACATCACCGCGCCAAGGGTCGCAATGATTGATCCTATCGAGTTTGGGGCTGTGTTTTCTGCATTGTCTGTGACCGGGGCTTCAAAAATCGGCTCGAAGGTGAGATCACCACCCGCGTTATCTTTCTCTAACGCAGCCGCATCACTTAGAGAGACAACAGCCGGGAGTTGCTCTAAAAGCGTATCCGTATCGTCTACCGTTTGTGCAAATGCCGGTGCCGACAAAAAAGCGCCAAGCGCAAAGACGCATGCGCATTGCGCATATCGTCTCTTCGGTTGTCCTTGGCAGTACCCTGCCTGCCGGTTGCTCCGATTTAAACGCATCGCCAAAAAGCGTCCACCTTCACACAGCTAAGAATACGCATAGCCGTTTATTCGGGTCTCACAACTAAAGGGGAAACTCGGGAATCGGCCTAAGACTCCCGCTACTGATACCGCATCATATGGCCCCTATAGCCTTAACGAAGCCTGGTTTACGGTAAAATGTCAACAAATTATCAACGCTTTTCCGCGGCCAATTGTCCCTTAATACCTGTAATGTTCTGGCTTATAGGGCCCCTGCTTCGGTAAACCCAAATAACTAGCTTGCTCATCTGTGAGCTCGGTTAATTTCGCACCAAGGCGTTCAAGATGCAGAGCGGCAACTTTTTCGTCCAAATGTTTAGGTAAAACATAGACTTGACGGGCATAATTTTTGTGATTTTGCCATAATTCGATCTGCGCGAGCACCTGATTCGTGAAGGACGCGCTCATCACAAAGCTCGGGTGACCCGTCGCACAGCCCAAATTCACCAAGCGGCCCTCAGCCAACAAAATGATTCGTTTACCATCGGGGAACTCCACTTCGTCCACCTGCGGTTTCACGTTGTGCCACTTGTAATTCCGCAAGGCAGCCACCTGAATCTCAGAATCAAAGTGGCCGATATTACAGACGATGGCGCGGTCACGCATGGCCCGCATATGGTCAACCGTGATCACATCTTTGTTGCCGGTGCAGGTGACAAAGACATCGCCTTCGGACGCCACTTCCTCCATGGTCGCCACTTCATAACCCTGCATCGCGGCTTGCAACGCACAGATTGGATCAATCTCGGTGACAACCACGCGCGCACCCTGGCTACGCAGAGATTCCGCCGAGCCTTTGCCCACATCGCCAAAACCGCACACCACAGCGATCTTCCCGGCCAGCATGACATCGGTGGCGCGTTTGATGCCATCGACGAGGCTTTCCCGGCAGCCATAGAGATTATCGAATTTCGATTTGGTCACAGAATCATTGACGTTAATGGCCGGAATCCGCAGCGTATCCGCCTTCGCCATTTCATAAAGACGCAGCACGCCTGTGGTGGTTTCTTCAGAGACACCGATCACATCATCCAAAAGGTTTGGATATTTTTCATGCATGAGCAGCGTTAAGTCACCGCCATCATCAAGAAGAATATTGGGGTGCCAGCCATTTGGCCCCTTGATGGTTTCTTCGATACACCACCAGAACTCCTCTTCGGTTTCCCCTTTCCACGCGAAAACGGGCACGCCTGTGGCGGCAATCGCCGCCGCCGCATGATCTTGAGTCGAGAAGATATTACACGATGACCAGCGCACTTCGGCGCCGAGCGCTGTGAGAGTTTCGATCAGCACAGCCGTTTGAATGGTCATATGCAAACAGCCAGCGATCCGTGCGCCCGCGAGAGGCTTGTCATCGCCATATTCATCGCGCAGGGCCATCAACCCCGGCATTTCGGTTTCGGCAATCGCGATCTCCTTACGCCCCCAATCGGCAAGAGAAATATCGGCAACTTTGTAATCTTCCATGCTCATCGCATCCATCCTCGCGGCAACAATTTGTTATCTATTTGATTTATAATGCTTTTCTCTACTCTCATCTGTCGCGATGGGCGAAAAACAATATCTCGATCATATAAAGAAATGTTTATATCCTTATTCTCTGAAAAATCAAGTGAAGTTCTCTGCCCATACGCCTATCGGTCACTATGGTGTGTCATCCCTACAGTGTGAGAGATCACAGATGGCTTAGCCTTCATCCTGCTCTTCATGAAATTTAGCCGCAACCAAGCCCGCCAAGGCGGCAAGCACGGCCTCCGCTTGCGGTCCTTCCACAACCACGTCAATACGAGTGCCGATACTCGCCCCAAGCATCAACAAGCCCATAATGGACGTGCCCATCACAGTCGTGCCGTCTTTCGAAACCTCCACAGTGGCGTCATACACATCTGCACATTTCACGAACTTGGCCGCCGCACGTGCGTGCAAACCTTTTTTGTTCAAAATCATCAGTGTGCGGCTTACTTTTGTTACGTCAGACACGTGGTGATCCTAATGGAAGTGACAACAGAAGGGGAACTTGTTAGGAGGAGTCACCAGAAAGCACGTGCGAAGCAACACTAATATACTTTCGGCCAGCCTCTTGTGCTTGCGACACAGCATCTTCCAGTTCGCAAGATTCACGAATACTGGCAATCCGGATCAGCATCGGCAGGTTAATACCGGCAATCACCTCAATCTTTCCTTTATCCATTAGTGAAATGGCCAAATTAGATGGCGTGCCGCCAAACATATCGGTGAGAACAATGACACCCTGTCCACGGTCCACAACCTTTACGGCTTCAGCAATATCCGTGCGCCGCTTTTCCATGTCATCATCAGAACCAATGCAGATTGTTTGGATGCTTTCCTGCGGGCCAACCACATGCTCGGTGGCTGAGACAAATTCTTCGGCCAATCGGCCATGGGTGACAAGTACCAACCCAATCATAAATGTGTCCTCTCAACTAACTGCTGATCTAAGATGTATCCCAGAGCACCGTCCAAGGTCCAGTCCTATCATAAGCACTCTCAGAACAAGATCTTACGCGGATTGCCCGCAGATTTTATGACACGCAGCCATCACTTTCATCGGTGCGGAGAGATCAAAAGGATTGAGCGCAAAGAGGGGCAATGTATGAACGGTATTGTCTGGCCACGCCCAACTTTTGTCAGATGGCAAGCGTTCTATCTCGCGCGCCGCCACAAGTTGCACCACAAAAGTGAGCGGCACAGTGTCAAGAAAACTGCGCTCAACAATACCGATACCGCGCACTTCCATTTTCCCGGCAATATTCGGCGGCGGGAACCCCACAAGCCTATCTGCAGTTTCGGCAATCTCCACATAATCATCAGCGACTAAACAGGCGCGCTCTGCCCCATAATGCTCAAGCAAACGCAAAGTCAGGTCCGATTTTCCTGACCCTGACGGGCCCACAATTAACACGCCACACCACGGGGCGTCCGCCTGTGGACGCAGCGCCACGCAATTGGCGTGCAGAGGATTGGTCATGAACGCTCTCGCGTTAAGGCAGGCAGCGCAACGGTGAAACGCGCGCCCAACACCTCGGCATCAGGATTGTCACCCACGTGTACATTCTCCGCCCAAATGTCTCCGCCATGGGCTTCAACGATTTGTTGCGAGATGGACAGGCCAAGGCCGGAATGATTACCAAAGCCCGCCGATTCAGGGCGCGATGTATAAAAGCGGTTAAAAATATCATGCAGATTTTCTTCCGGTATGCCAGGACCGCGATCCTCCACGGTGACCATCACATAAGGGCGCCTTTTACGATTCTTTTGAAACGCATGCACACGAATTTCACTCCCTGGGGGACTAAATGAACTCGCATTATCAATAAGATTACGAAAGACCTGACCCAAACTGCCTTCAAGGCCAGCGACCATGAGCCGTCCTTCTTTGTGTTTGCCGCCAAGCACCAAACGGATTGTTGCAGCATCATCCCGCGACGTTGCGATATAGATATCCGTGATGGTGGTGAGGAGATCGCCAACATTGAGAGGCTCTGTCACGCGGCGTGACAGTTCCGCGTCCAAACGTGACGCATTCGAAATATCGCTAATCAACCGGTCGATTCGATCGACATCATGTTTGATCACTTTTAACAGGCGCTCGCGTATCTCATCGGTTTTGGCCAGTTCAAACGTCTCCACCGCGCTGCGCAAAGATGTCAGGGGGTTTTTGATTTCATGCGCCACATCCGCCGCAAAACTTTCAATCGCGTCAATACGGTCATAAAGCGCATTGGTCATGGCCCGTAAGGATTGGGATAAATCGCCAATGTCATCGCGGCGGTAACTCAAATTCGGAATTTCTTTGCGCTCACTCGCCCCACGGCGCACAGTGTCCGCCGCATCGGCCAATTTATGCACAGGCTTGGAAATTGTCTGCGCCAGCCAAAAAGACCCAACGAGCGATGCAAAAATCGCCAAGGCAAATATACGCAATAAATTATTCCGTTCCGCGCGAATCGCTTCATCTACATCAGAGACTTCGAGCAAGAGGATGCCCAACACTTTTTCAAGTGGCTGCACCGGCACCGCATAGCTGACGATCAAGGTGCCAGATTCATCCCGGCGCACACGATAAACACTTTCCCCGAAACGAACCGCATCCAAATAAGCGCGCGAATCATCGCTATCATCACTGACAAACGAATCCGGATAATAGGTGTTACGGGTCAGATACTCTGTGAACATTTCATAGACACGGGTCAATGGACTCCACGGCCCATCCGCATCCCCAAGGGGAGCAAGCTCGCGTTGAATAATAATGTCATTGATGAGATTCGAATCCGCCAAAAGGCGATTGCGTTCATCAAAAAGACTGGCATGGGTTTTCTCTGGATCAATCAGACGGCGCATAATAGGCACGACCAATTCCCGGTCTAACCGGGTACGGCCATCTTTTTCAACGATCGCCGTTTCCGCCAGTGTACTCGCAATATTGCGCGCTTGGGTTTCAAGGGCCCGTTGGTGTGCATCGATCAAGGTTTCGCTGCTGCCACTGACCGAGAACACCCCAGCCATCAACGCAATTAAGACAATCAAATTGATAAACACGATGCGCTGCGTCAATGACGACAGGCGAAACCCGGCAAGCGCCCGCCGCAACACACTGGGCAGAAAACGCCAGGACGATGGCCGCGGCAACAAAGCCCCGATCTCTCGCCAAAGCCTGCTGAAGACGACTTTCAACGTGATCCGGGTGGGCTCCTGATTGGGAGCCTCCCTCTCATGAGCGGGCTTCAGAGATAGTTCCTCGTCATTGGGAACGCTCGTCACGCAATCACTCCCATCTCTTAGGATTCGCGATAGCGATAACCAACACCATACAGCGTTTCGATGGCGTCATAATCCTCATCGACGACTTTGAACTTTTTGCGCAGACGCTTGATATGGCTATCAATGGTGCGGTCATCCACATAGATTTGGTCATCATACGCCGCATCCATCAGTTGATCCCGGCTCTTCACATAGCCAGGGCGCTGCGCCAAGGCTTGCAGAATAAGAAACTCGGTTACGGTGAGCGTCACGGGCTTCCCGTCCCAGGTGCAGGTGTGACGCAACGGATCGAGCGATAAGGATCCGCGCACCAAAGACGAAGATGTTTCATCGTCCCCGCTCGCCGCTGCAGCGGGTGCTGTTTCGGAGCGGCGTAAAATAGCCCGCACACGTTCAAGCAAGAGACGCTGTGAAAACGGTTTGCGGATAAAGTCATCTGCGCCCATATGCAGGCCGAGGACCTCATCAATCTCTTCATCTTTCGACGTCAGAAAAATCACCGGGAGGTTGCTTTTCTGCCGCAAGCGCCGTAACAGCTCCATGCCATCCATCCGCGGCATTTTAATATCAAAGATCGCCAAATCCGGTGGGTCCGCCGTCAAGGCTGAGAGCGCTGACGCACCGTCATTATATGTGCGCAAATTATAGCCTTCATTCTCAAGAAGAATGCTGACAGAGGTCAAAATATTCTGATCATCATCGACAAGTGCGATTGTGGCCATGTCTCTTGGTCTTCCTTTTTGATGTCATCCCAACAGGAATGACATGCCTTTTCTCTCTCAGATAACCCGCTCGAGAATCTGAGGAACGCCGTCATACTAACACAAGCGCCGCCAGAGCCAATCACTCGTTATCTGATTGAATTCGTTATTACAATCAGACGATGCGGTCATCCTGCGCCATCACCTTAAAAAGGATCATTCTGGCTAAATCATGGCCTGATTCTCCTTCCCGCCAGGAAGTCAGATACCATCAGCGCCCCTTGGCGAGCGCATGGCTTATGGTTAAGGATGGCGTGAGGGAGATTCGGGACACACGGCCCGATGCATGAGGGAGCCAAAGATGCAAGATCGCTTACCGACATCCGTCAAGTTCGGCTGGGGCATGGGGTCCATTGGCCCCATCTCTATGATGTATCTGACCTCGTTTTTTGCCGTCGTGTTCATGGCCACCTACCTTGGCATCTCTCCCACGATTGCAGGTCTGATTATTCTGCTCACCAAAATCTTCAATATGTTCACAGATCCTTTGGTGGGCATCCTTAGTGACCGTATTAATACATCCTGGGGACGGCGACGCCCGTTCATGCTGGCAGGCGGCATTGCTGGAGGATTGGCCTGCATTTTCTTTTTTAACGTGCCCGTATTCGAGAACATCAATGTCACGATTGGGTATATGGCGTTGGTGACCGTGCTCTATTTCACCGCCTACACCGCCTTCAACGTGCCCTATCTCGCTATGCCCGCCGAAATGACGCAATCGCCCGATGAGCGCACATCAATCATGACCTGGCGCGTCTTTTTTGTATCTGTGGCTGGCTATGTCGGCCTCGCCTTCGCCCCTTTCCTCGTATGGGTGGGCGGGCAAGACCGCGAGGCTTACGAGTTTATGAGCTGGGTGATGGGGGCGCTGTTGTTTGCCGCCATGGCTTATGCGGTTTATGCAACGCGCAGGGCCACCTTCACCACATATGAATCACCGCAACATTCCCTCAAAGAACAGATCGCAACCGCCCTGGGTAATAAACCCTTTGTCAACATCACCATTGCCAAACTCTTGCAATTGCTCGGTCTCTCGACAACAACAGCGGCTTTGCCTTTTGTTGCGCTTTATCTCATTGGCGGTGATTTCTGGTTGCTGACCATTTATGGGCTCAGCCTCAATACGGCAAGCATTTTGATTATCTCTTTATGGCGGAAGGCGTCAAAGGCCATCGAGAAAAAGCATCTCTACGTCATTGCTATTACCGGTTATGCGCTGTGCGGCATGACCTGGTGGTTTACCGGCACGGATGAACTGACACCTCTCGCCACATTACAATGGTCAGAAGACATCTCTTTTACCATTCCCAGTTTGGCCTATGTTGTCAGATGCGCAGGCCTTGGCATTTTCACTGCGGGCGTCCTCTTGCTTGGCCAATCGATGGTGCCGGATGCGATTGCTTATGATTATGTGCGCACAGGTTTGCGCCGGGAAGGAATGTTTTCCGCGATCTATAGCTTTGTCGAGAAAATGGCGCTGGCAATCGGGCCACTGATCCTAGGGATTGTCCTGGACATGAATGGGTTTATTACCTCATCGCAGGGTGTGGTTGAACAACCTGATTCCGCGATCAACGCGATTTATATTGGCATTGCGGTGATACCGCCTCTGGCCGCCCTTGCCAGCATCCCCTTCTTGCTGATGTATGATCTGACAGATGAAAAGCTGCAAAATGTTAACGCGTCGTAAGGATGAACGCGGTGTTAATCATCTTTGCTCTTTTTAACGTCTTTTAAGACCTCTGCCTTATAGATTGCGCGCAACACAATGCGCCAAGATGTGCCGCCGTATTAGGGCAAGGTGATGAGTAAAGAAGTCCATTACGAATATTATCTCAAAAAAGGTCCCCACGCCGACTGGGAATTGGTGGACATTTTCCAGGACCGCAATCTGGCCACCAATGAGGCCAAACTGGCACGTCTTCAGAGCGAATATTATTCCGTCCGTGTCACTAAAGAAACGCATGATACGGAAAGCGGTGGGTATCTCAGTGTGCACACCCTTGAGGAAGGACCGGAAACCTATGGGAAAACGCGGGACGCTAAAAACAAAGCGCATTTACCTTGCTCAAAAGCCGAAGACCTCTATACGACCGACGCACGCAAGACAATAACCCGTGTTCTAAGTGACTTTCTGACGCGCGAAAACATTTGCGCCAATGAATTAATACACCGTGCGGATTTAGTGGAAAAGCTGGAAGCATCCGGCACTGATATGCAGCACGCTATTCAGAAATATGCCATCGCCTATGCCGGTGAGAAAAATCAACCGGTGCAAGAATTGATGCGCATGTTGAACGAGATGACATCCGCCGCTACAAAAAAACTGTATGTGGACGCGCGTCAAAATATATTCCCGCAACTGTCATCAAAGAACATTGCATCTGAAGTTAGCCATATCGTCAACTCCCCGCAAGCAGACTATCTCTTTGCAGGGGGCATCACCCAATCTTTGCGTGACAAACCTACTTGGGCGGAAAAGTTAAGCACGCTCCTCTCGTTCGCAAAAGCATTAGAGAAAACACCACATAAAGGTTTTTTCTTTGCTGCGCTTGATGACTTTATTGCAGACATCTTTGAGATGCCAACCGGACTTGCAGACTTATTTGGTGAGCATGAGAACCTTGGGCACTATCTTCTTTTTGCAACAGATGTCTATAACGGGAAGGCGAACACACATGACTTCGCCAGTGCAGAACTCAAAGCGTTAAGTCAATATTTTCAAGCCAAGGCCTTTCCCCATGCACGCGACACACTCATGAAGCACATCTTAGCAGAGCTGCGCAGTGTCAAACGCTTGCAGCCGCAATCAATTCAGGAAGACGTCTCACTCGGTAATGCACTTCTCACAAATATCCTTGCGAGCGAGGGTATAAACGAGAACGCAGATGCAGTCGAAACCGCTTTCCTGGAACGCTCAAAGCGCCTCCTGGTTGCTGATGTCATTGAGCCCTATTTGAAAGAAACCGCTTCACCGGATGCACAGATTAAAAAAATCCTGCAACTGGAGGAAAATATTATCGGCGCAGAAAACAAACAAAAACTCGCCGACTATTTGCTGCCGATTGTGCGCTCACATAAATGCGAAAAGTTCTACCTCAACAGCGAAGGACCTATTCTCAAGCGCCTCTCCGCATTAACAGCGTTACAAACACGCATTCTCAACGCTGGGTTTAACACGGCCGAACAGCGTGAGCTCGCCAGTGCCATTGACAATATGGCCGTAACACTTGAAGACCGCGCAAAACTTTTGATCTCCATTGACAAAAAAACGACGGACCTCATGGAGAAGACACTTCTTCTGCTACGCATTTGCAGCAACAACGTGTTGACACAAGGTGAGTGTTTAACAAAGGCACAACGGCAAGTCGTTCGTTATATGCGGTGTCCTGCTTTTAAGGAAGCGGCACAAAAAGGCGCTGAAGATGGCGATCCTCAAGTGGATGAAATCAAAGAGCTCTTGAACACTATGGATTTATCGGCTGTGCGTGAACATATGGCGTGATTAATGCGCCTCATCCCATGTATTGCCAACACCGGCCTCCACCACCAGCGGAACATTAAGCTCTAGCGCTGGGTGACATGCGTTTTCCATCACCTTTGCCACCAGGTCACAGGTCTTTTTGACCTCTTTTTTGGGCACTTCGAAGATCAATTCATCATGTACTTGCAGCAGCATCTTGGCAGAGAGACCCGCATCCGCAAGCGCATCCGGCATGCGTATCATTGCGCGGCGAATAATGTCAGCGGCGGTACCTTGGATTGGCGCGTTGATTGCTGCGCGTTCCATGAATGAGCGCCGCGCGCCATTCTTCGAATTGATATCCGGCATATGTACGCGCCGCCCAAAGAGCGTTTCCACATAGCCATGCTCTTTCACGAAGGCTTTGGTCTCATCCATATATGTGCGAATACCCGGAAAACGCTCAAAGTAAGATTGAATATAGCTTTGCGCTTCGCCGCGCGGGATCGCCAATTGCCGCGCCAGGCCAAACGCAGAAATGCCATAAATAATACCAAAGTTAATGGCCTTGGCTTGCCGCCGGATCATCGGGTCCATACCGTCAATCGGCACACCAAACATTTCACTGGCCGTCATGGCGTGAATATCAAGGCCGTCCGCAAACGCTTGTTTGAGCGAATCAATATCCGCGATATGCGCAAGCAAGCGAAGTTCAATTTGGCTGTAATCCGCACTGACCAATTGATGGCCTTTTTCTGCAATAAAGGCGGTGCGGATTTGCCGTCCTTCGTCTGTGCGGATGGGAATATTTTGCAAATTCGGATCACTCGACGCCAGGCGGCCTGTTGATGTCGCCGCCATTGAGAAAGACGTATGAATACGCCCTGTTTCCGGATTGATGCTGTCGGCTAGCGCATCCGTATAAGTGCTTTTTAATTTTGACAATTGCCGCCAATCTAAAATTGTCTGCGGCAAGTCATGGCCCTGTGCCGCCAAATCCTCAAGCACATCGGCGCCGGTGCCCCATGCCCCCGTCTTGGTTTTTTTGCCGCCCGGGATCGACATTTTATCGAAGAGAATTTCGCCGAGTTGCTTAGGCGATCCAAGATTAAACGCTTCGCCTGCTTGCGTGTGGGCACTGGCTTCCAGGTCAACCATGCGCGTGGCAAAATCATTCGAAAGGCGCGACAGCACACCAGCATCGACTTTAACCCCCGCCATTTCCATATTCGCCAGCACAGGGGCCAGTGGACGTTCCAAGGTTTCGTACACCGTGACCCGCCCTTCTTCCGTAAGACGCGGTTTTAAAATGTGATGCAGCCGCAGAGTGATGTCGGCATCTTCGGCGGCATATTCCGTGGCCTTATCAATTGGCACCAAATCAAACGTAATTTGCTTTTTGCCCGTACCGACAACATCTTTAAAGGCGATCGGCCGGTGGCCAATGAATTTATCGGACAGCTCATCCATGCCATGCCCATGCAAGCCGGCATCAAGCGCGTAAGACAAAAGCATGGTGTCATCGATTGGCGCAATCGCAATGCCGTAACGCGCAAGGATAACGTAATCGTATTTAATGTTCTGACCGATCTTGAGAATACTTGGGTCTTCAAGAAGGGATTTCAGTTTTTCAATCACCTGATCACACGGCAATTGATCGGATGACACACTCGAAGCGTCTTCCAGTGGCAACTCATCGCTGAGGCGGTGTTTTATGGGGATATAACACGCCTCGCCCGGACTCACCGACAGTGAGACACCAACAAGGTCAGCCTGCATGGCATCTAAGGATGTGGTTTCCGTATCCACCGCCACATAGCCTTTGTCATAAGCGGTGGCGATCCACGCTTCTAACTGTTCATCCGATGTCACGGTTTCATAAGTCTCCGCTTCGATGGGCGCGAATATGTCCGGCCCTTTCACATCGTCTTTTTTATTTGCTTTTTTAGCTGGTGTTTTCTGCGGCGCATGATCGCCCGCATCGACAGCCTGTTGATACGGGCTCACATCCTCCACATCCAAAGCAGACGCAATCCGTTTTGTCAGCGTGTTAAATTCCATCGCCAGCAAAAAGGGTAGAATGTGATCCGCGTCCAACTCCGTCACAGCAAAATCATCTGCATCCACATCCAATGGCACATTGGTGCGTAATGTCACGAGGTCGCGGCTGATGCGGGCCATGTCTGCATTTTCGATGAGCTTCTCTCGGCGTTTCGGCTGTTTGATTTCATCAGCACGTGCAAGCAACGTCTCAAGATCCCCATAGGTATTGATGAGATCCGCAGCCGTTTTGACGCCAATGCCCGGCACCCCTGGCACGTTATCGGCGGAATCGCCAGCGAGCGCCTGGACATCGATGACCTTTTCAGGCCCGACCCCAAACTTCTCGACAACTTCATCCGGGCCGATAAAACGGTTCTTCATACTGTCGAGCATTTCGACATTCTCACTGACGAGCTGCATCAGATCTTTATCCGAAGAGACAATGGTGACTTTGGCGCCTTTGGCAGCACACTGCACCGCGTAAGTCGCCAGCAAATCGTCCGCTTCATAATTTTCTTTTTCAATGCAGGGCACATTAAAAGCACGAATGGCGTCACGAATCAGAGCAAACTGCGGCACCAAATCTTCCGGCGCGGGGGGGCGATGCGCTTTATACTCACTATAAATGTCATTGCGGAACGACCGCCCGGAATGATCCATGATGACGGCCAAATGGCTCGGCTGATCGCCTTTCTTCGTATCAGTAAGCAGCTTATAGAGCATGTTACAAAAGCCGCTCACCGCCCCGACGGGGGTGCCATCACTGCGCGTCAGAGGCGGCAATGCGTGATAAGCGCGGAAAATATACGCCGATCCATCGATCAAATAGATATGATCGCCCTTGGAAACTTTTTTCGTTGCCACACCATTCCCTTTTCTGACACAAGCCCAAATCGAATCTTTGATATCGAATATTTAATTCAGGGCCACGCTTTTATCCTTTGAGGATTACCTGATTCCTCAAATCTATGATATGGGACGTGGCAGAAATACAGAAGCCCCGCAAGAAGGATCTTCACTTGGATACGCCATATAATACTGATGATGCGATTGAGGCGCGTGGAGTCCGTAAAATCTATAAGGGCTTAGGCGGCGAGCCGGACAAATTGGCGCTCAAAGGTATCGATCTGTCGGTTCCGAAAGGCGCGATCTTTGGGCTTTTGGGTCCTAATGGCGCGGGAAAATCCACCTTTATCAATATCCTCGCTGGTCTGGTTGTCAAAACCGAAGGAACCGCCACGGTCTGGGGGTTTGACATCGACAAAAACCCGCGTCAGGCGCGCGCCTCTATTGGCGTGGTGCCACAAGAATTGGCGGTGGACTTTTTCTTTTCACCAGCCGAGTCCCTTGAAATTCAAGCAGGCCTTTATGGCGTGCCGAAAGCCGAGCGGCGGACACTCGATATTCTCCGCGCTTTAGGCCTTGAAGATAAGGCAGGCGCTTACGCCCGCACCCTCTCAGGGGGAATGAAACGGCGGTTGCTGGTGGCCAAAGCGATGGTCCACAATCCACCTGTTTTGATTTTGGATGAACCCACCGCAGGGGTGGATATCGAACTGCGCCGCCAACTGTGGGATTATGTGGTGGAGCTCAATAAACAAGGAGTCACAGTGGTTCTGACCACCCATTACCTGGAAGAAGCCGAAGCGTTGTGTGACAGCATCGCCATTATCAATCATGGTGAGGTTGTGGCCTGTGAGCCAACGCCGCAATTGCTGAGCCGCATTGACGAAAAGACGCTGATCATCCGTCCACAGACAGAGATTAGCAATATTCCGGATTCTCTTTCCGAACTGAGTCTGGATTTGCGCGCCGACGGACAACTGGCTGTGCACTACAGTCCCAGCACCATGGATATGGACACATTGCTGGCGCGGCTGAACGATGCGGGCATTCGCATTGCTGACCTGACCACGGAACAATCCGATCTCGAAGACATTTTCTTACAATTGACTTATAGCGCCGAGGATCGTGCTTAGGCGGCGCTACATGATTACGGGCGCATCATGGGTGGCCTGACGGGACCCTGCTTCGCCTTCGTCTATCGGTTTGGTGGTGTCCCAGTCTTTGCCGATATAGCGTTTGCCTGTGACCCCATTGGACAGATCAGAGCACAGCCATAAGGTTGGCGCGATCATCACGTCAGGGGCGAGAAGGTAACTATCTTTCTCTATATGACGTTGGCCGATTTCGCCGCCGGGGATCAAGGCCGTATCGGTTGGCCCGCCCGGCAAGAGTACATTCACGGTAATCCCTGTGTCAGCCAAATCATGCGCCCATTGCACACTGACCACTTCCAGCGCCGCCTTTGACGGGCCATACCCGGCATTTCCTGCACGGGTCATGTTCGGTAGGCTGGTTGAAATGTTAATCACCCGGCCAAAATTCTTCTCATGAAAATGCGGCATGATGGCCTGTGTCATAATAAAGGGACCGGTGACATTGGTTTCAATGATGGTGCGCCATGCATCCGACGACACCTCCCATAATTTCGGCGGGTTGCCCGGATAGTCGGGACGCGCCTCCGCCGGGCCGCGCGCCGCATTATTAATCAGCACATGACAATCGCCGAATTGACGCAAAGTGGCGCCGACAACCTCACGGCAATTCGCCTCGTTGGTGACATCCGACTTCATCGCAACAAAACGGCCCGGACCGACAAGCGCCACTGCTTTCGCTTCGACATCGCGCAGTTCATGCATATTGCGTGCAGCGGTGACCACAACACGCGCGCCGGCCTTGAGAAGCGCTTCCGCCATCACCCAGCCCAGACCACGCGCCCCACCTGTGATCAGCACCACACGGTCTTGTAAAGACGGTTCTTGCAACAATGCCTCAAGCGACATAGCCTCTTACTCCTTTACGCAGGTGTCTCAATGCTTGGCATATCACAACCCGGCTTCACCTGCCCAGCTTGTTTCTGGTTTATCCGCGCGGTAGCATCTCGCTGATGGATAATCGTCATGCGCCGCTGATGTGAAAGGTCATTGTGATGTTACGCCTCGCCTTGCTCCTCCCCCTCTTTGCCGCACTGACAGGGTGCGGAGACAGCACAACCACTCATAGCGAAGACGATAAACTGAAGGCCTATTTGGAAGAGACCTTTACGGCGGAATTGGATCTCTACCCCG